>NZ_ASPX01000122.1:0-109242 GCF_000517965.1 Paenibacillus sp. FSL R7-277 | reverse complement strand
CCCCTGCGGCTGCGCAGCCGCAGGGGGTGCACTGCCGCCCGCCGCGCCGGAGGCGGGCGGCGCTTCGGCGAGCTGCGGCAGAGTGCCGCGCAGCTCGGAGAGCACGCCCTGCAGCTTCGCGAGCAGGGCCGGCCCCGCAGCGCTCTGCGCCTGCGCGGCAACGCCCGCGCCCTCACGCACTCCAGCTGCAATTCCCGCACCTTCGCGCGCTCCTGCCGCGTTCCCTGCGCTTTCTCGCACTCCAGCTGCGATTCCCGCACTCTCACGTGCTCCTGCCGCGTTCCCTGCGCTTTCTCGCACTCCAGCTGCGTTCCCCGCCACTTCACGCGTTCCTGCCGTGTTCCCTGCGCCCTCACGCACTCCAGCTGCGATTCCCGCACTCTCACGTGCTCCTGCCGCATTCCCTGCGCTTTCTCGCACTCCAGCTGCGTTCCCCGCTCCTTCTCGCGCTCCAGCAGCGATTCCTGCACCCTCACGCGCTCCCGCTACGTTCCCTGCTCCTTCGCGCGTTCCCGCTACGGCACCAGCACCTTCACGCATTCCAGCCGCGTTCCCCGCTCCTTCTCGCGTTCCCGCTACGGCACCAGGACCTTCACGCATTCCAGCCACGTTCCCTGCTCCTTCACGCATTCCAGCCACGTTCCCTGCTCCTTCACGCATTCCAGCCACGTTCCCTGCTCCTTCACGCATTCCAACCGCATTCCCTGCGCCTTCACCACGCGCACCCGCAGTGTTCCCGCTTCCTGCCGGCTCCGCATCTCCCGCTGGTACTAATGCAGCTTGTCCATTAGCACCCCCAGCCTGAGAAGTGCCCGCATTACCGGTCTGTCCTGTCTGAGCATTCGCCCCGGCAGCTCCTCCCGGAAGAGCACCGGCTGCTGGGGTATTGCCAGCTAGACCGGTATTCACTCCGCCTGTCAGCAGCCCTCCCGCAGGTCTGCTATTCCCCGTAGCTTGACCTGATCCGTCGCCGTCAGCACCTTGCTGCACCCAGACGTTCAGCGCAGTCTCCAGCTTCGCCAGCAGATCATGCAGCTTCGGTCCGAATACAGCCTGCTGCAGCCCCTTCACCGTCTCAGCCGTTACAGGCAAACCACGCTTCACTGAGATTACAGCCGCCTCCAGCCACTCTGAGGCAGGGACACCGGGAGGTTTGGCATTCATGACTGCGTCCAGCTTCGCTGCAGTCTCCTTGGTGAAGGCCAGCCCTCCGGCCTGCATCGCTTGAACAATCTCCCGTCCCGCCTTGGAATTGGCAAGTCCAAGCGACTCCAGCGCCTCGCCCATACTCTGCGGCGAGACCATAGCCGCCTCCCCCAGAGAGACCGGCTTAAGCACCGGCAAGCCGCCTTCTCCTGGTGCTCCCACCTGCAGGTTAAGCGTCTGACCGGGTGCCAGCGGTGTTTCCAGTTCAGCCCGTACCGGCGTTCCCTGAATCTGCACCACAGCTTCTTTTCCGGAATCGGATACGCTTAGCACAACGCCGCGAACAACCTGACCTTCCTTAAGCTCTACAGATTTGGCCTCCCCCGCCTTGCTGTCGCCAAGCAAACCGCGAACCAGTGATCCGATGTTCATGTTGTCCGCCTCCCTTCTTTCTATTTATATCGGTATTTCGCCTTCATTTGTGATTATCGGGATGATACGCCAAGTGGAAACTGCTATGCCATCCTTTTAGAGGACGGCGCCGTTTCAGCGAGAAATAGAAGGATAATGTAGACGTGAAACCATACATTCTTATATTTTTAGAATAAAGACAACTGTTCCTGCTCGGCAAGAATATTACCGATGAAGCTGCGCCGGTGCATCGGAGTTACACCCAGTGCCTTGATCTGTTCACGGTGCAGCTTGGTAGCATATCCTTTATGTACTTTGATCCCGTAATCCGGGTATAATTCCTCCCACAAGCCCTCACAGAGCCGGTCACGTGTCACCTTGGCTACAATGGAGGCGGCAGCAATCGACTGGCTGTTGGCATCCCCTTTAATGATGGCACGCTGCGGCAAGGGCAGGTCCACCTTCTCCGCATCAATCAGCATATAGTCCGGCTGCTGGCTTAATCCCTCTACCGCCAGGCGCATCGCCAGACGCGAAGCCTGCTTAATATTAATTTCATCGATCACCGCCGCCTCCACATGCCCTAAGCTTACCGCCAGCGCCTGCTCCATAATGGTCTCATACAGAGCATCCCGCTTTTTGGCCGTCAGCTTCTTGGAGTCATCCACACCCTCAATAATCAGCCCAGCCGGCAAAATTACCGCTGCGGCCACCACATCTCCGAACAAACAGCCCCGCCCCACTTCATCCACACCTGCGATGTGACGGAAGGATTGTTCCCAGCCTTCTTTTTCATACCCAAGCATATCGATCTCACTCACTGTCTCTCCACCTGCCCATTAAAATTAAAGTAAGCCACATCTATGATCTTCCTACGAATATATGACAGAATTCGAATCCCATAAGAACTTCGAACTTGCACTCATTTCCATCCAATCCCAGTCTCAGAATCTTAAAATTCTGCACTGAATACAACAATCCCTTCATTAATACTGCGCAAATCCAAAAAAGTTGTATGAATAACAGCATTTCTCTTCCCTCAAGCTGACTAAACGAGGACATTCCTGCATTTCATACAACACATCTGCTACGCTGCCCTATTCCCCGTCTACACGCAAAAAAAGAGCCACCCCACATTCACGGATGGCTCTTCCATTCCACATTCCATTCTACTATTCAGGTGTCTCCAGCGTGAAACGTCCAAGCTTCCCTGCACGAAGCTCATGCAGTAGCGCGCGTGAAGCCTTCTCCAGATCTACTCGGCCACCGCTCATCAGACAACCGCGCTTACGCCCGACTGCTTCCATAACAGCCACGATTTCGTCCGGGTTCTCTAAGTCCTCCGGCAGCTTACTGATATCGAAGCGTTCCTGGAACCGGCTTCCGTAATCCTTCACCAGATACTTCACCGCATAATAAGCGATATCCTCAATATTCAGGATCTCTTCCTTAATGGCCCCGGTTACTGCCAGCTTATAGCCTACCGTCTGGTCCTCGAATTTCGGCCAGAGAATCCCTGGCGTATCCAGCAGTTCCAGACTGCCGCCGGTCTTAATCCATTGCTGGCCCTTGGTAACCCCAGGACGGTCACCGGTAATCGCAATATTTTTTCCAGCCATCCGGTTAATGAGAGTCGATTTGCCTACGTTGGGAATGCCCACAATCAGTGCCCGCATCGCACGCGGATTCATGCCCTTGGCAATTTGCCGGTCGATCTTGTCCTTCAGCAGCAGCTTCACCTGCTCCGGAATTTCTTTAATCCCGGTGCCAGTAGAAGCATCTACCGGATAGGCAACATGACCCTGCGCCTTGAAGTAAGCCAGCCACTTGCGTGTAGCTTCCGGATCGGCCAGATCCGCTTTGTTCAGAATAATCAGCCTTGGCTTGTCCCGCAAAATATCGTCAATCATCGGATTGCGGCTCGAGATCGGCAGACGGGAATCAAGCAGTTCTATTGCAACATCAATTAGCTTCAGCTTATCCTCGATTTGCCGTCTAGCCCTCGTCATATGACCAGGAAACCATTGAATGGCCAATGCCGTCACCTCCTTTGACTTCTGTCAGCTTAAAATAATTAATGATTTATCAATGAGATATTCTTCACCGGCCAGAAAATAAGGTCTGCACGGCCGACAATATCCCCCAGCGGCACATAACCGATCATCCGGCTGTCCGTACTGTCAGAGCGGTTATCCCCCATTACGAACACATGGCCTTCCGGCACCTTGTTGTCCGTAAACTGCTCATTCGGGAAGTTCTTATTGTTGTACAAGATGTTGTTATTATGTGCATCATCAATCGCGCTCTGGATATACGTCTCGTTCACAGGCTCTCCGTTAACTGTAACGACATCCCCTTCAACTGTGACTGTATCGCCTGCCACACCAATGACACGTTTAATGAAATCCCGGCCCTCAGAGGGCACATGGAACACAATGACTTCCCCGCGCTCCGGCTTGCGGATATCGTAGAGAATTTCATTAACAATCACACGTTCTCCGGTATGGAAGTTAGGCTTCATGGAAGGGCCGTCTACGATAAACGGTTTGAACAAAAGCCAGCGTATTAGAATAACCAGAACCAATGCAATCGCTATCGCTTTAATCCATTCCAGGACTTCATTCTTTGGCTTCCGGGGGCTCTGGCCGTTAGAATCAATCACTTCGCCTTGCCCTTGCTGCAAATCCTGCTGCATAGTTCACCGTCCTCTCCATCAGTTGTTATCTCCACTATACAATACAAAAAAGCTCCTGCCAAAAACTCCCCCGCGATTACTCCTTCAGGAGGCCTTTTCGGAGAAGCTGTTCCTAAGGCACATATGTCTAAAAACCCCACAAAGTGATGCTTTAACTTCGTGCTTACTCAGGTACTTTGCGGGGATCCAAAATTCTTTAATCACAAGAAATAAACGAAAGGGGCTTGAATTCAAGCCCCTTTCCTTTGTCACTATTCTAGCGACGAATTTCTTTAATTCTTGCAGCTTTACCGCGCAGGTCACGAAGATAATACAGCTTCGCACGACGCACTTTACCACGGCGAGCCACTTCGATTTTCTCGAGTTTAGGGGAGTTGACTGGGAATGTTCTTTCCACACCAACACCATAAGAGATTTTACGAACCGTAAAAGTCTCACCGATACCGCCGCCGCGACGTTTGATTACAACGCCTTCGAACAGCTGGATACGCTCACGAGTTCCTTCGATAACTTTTACATGCACCTTCAAAGTGTCACCCGGGCGAAAACTCGGGATATCTTTACGAAGTTGCTCTTGTGTAATTGCTTGTAGGATATTCATTAAGGACTTCCTCCTTCCGTACAGGTGTTCTTGCCTCTTCCGGAGAGCCATTGCTCTCCCTCATTATCCGCAGAGGACCACCGTATTCCACACAACAGAAGTAATTTTATCATAAAAGACAGGCTCATGCAACATATATTTATTATTTAAAGCGGCAGCATATCCCGTTTCTTCGCCTTCACCTTGCAGTCCTTGCAGAGTCCGACCACACTTCCGTCATCCTGGGCATAAAAAATCAGCTTGCCGTTCTTCTTCTTACAGGAGGAGCACTGCTGATCCGCAGCATTCTGCTTGGCCCTACGGTGCCCTTCCATAGAAATCACATTACTGGCCTTCCCTTGCTTCGGCGCTTCAGACTGTTCTTGGCTTATCCGGCTGCGGTACACGGTATAGACAACTGCACCCACCAACACAACGATCAGGAATGCTGCATACTGCATTTGGCTCATCCGCCCCTCTGACTTGTTCAGTCCAAATAGTAAACAGACCGTCTCCCGGGTCTGCTTCCGTGCCGGCCCTCCAGCTGTCACATTTCATTCTTCCGGTCCTTCATCTAACGACAGTGTACCATAATGCCTCTCTAAAATGTAGTAGCTAAGCTTACTGGACTATAGTCCAGTAGAACAACCCGCCGCCAGGCTGTTATCCAGTGTTTTCCCATAATATATAATACTGAGTATACATAAGCAAATAATCATGCCTTTAGGAGGGCCTATATAATGAAGAAACATCACAGTACAGCAATTATTGCAGCCATGGCCGTGTTTTCTATTGCACTTACCGGCTGCCGGGAGCTTCCCGGCAAGGAAGCGGCAGATAACCAAATGGAGCAGACGATCTCCGGCAGCTTCAAGCAGGAGGCGGCAGAAGCCGTGAAGCAGAGTCTCAGCGATGCCAGTGCTGCTGTCGGTGACGCCATCCAGAACACAGCAGGTATGATTAAAGAGCAAATGAACACCAATGGAATCAGCCGGGAGTTCTCCACCTCCCTGCCTATTGCTTCGGCTTCCGTTCTTAAGCTGGATAATGCAGTGGGGGAAGTCGCAGTAGTGCCCGCTTCAGGTGACGAGATTACTGTCCAGGCCACCGTCATTGTCCATGAGCAGACTGGCCACAAGCTGGTATCCGGTGTGCTGGATCATACTGAAATTTCTATTGAACATAAAGGAGACGCTCTAATCGTCTCTGCTCATGGTGAAGGCAATTCGAAGAGGGATCTCTGGGAATGGGCGCAGCATGAGTATGGGGATTCCAACTTCAGCATTAATTATGTAATCGGGATTCCAGAGACCGTTGACCGGTTTGAGATTGATAATAATGTAGGCACCGTCCAGCTCCGCGGGCTTGAGGGAACTTTTGAGATTAACAGCAATGTCGGCAGCATCATCCTTCAAGACACCATATTCACAGGCAAGTCCAGTGTGGAGTCAAATACGGGAAGTATTGAGCTTGGGGTATCC
Source organism: Paenibacillus sp. FSL R7-277 (assembly GCF_000517965.1). Taxonomy (NCBI): domain Bacteria; kingdom Bacillati; phylum Bacillota; class Bacilli; order Caryophanales; family Paenibacillaceae; genus Paenibacillus; species Paenibacillus sp. FSL R7-277. The sequence continues at coordinate 102,929 of NZ_ASPX01000122.1, read as the reverse complement.
GGCATGACAAAGGGCAGCAGTCTCAAGGCCAAGAGCGATATTGGAAGAATCTCCGCCGATCTGTCAGCATCAACCGCATGTACGGTCAAAGCCCGCAGTGAGCTCGGCCACATCTCCGGCGCCGACAACGGTACACCCAAGGATTATAACGGCGGCGGTCCGCTGGTATCGTTAACCACGCAGATCGGAGCCATATCTGTTAATTAGATCATCCTATAGTGACGCAAAAAGTGGGCCTTCCTGACTTCCAGGAGCCCACTTTTTGTGTTGTTCAGGCTATCGTCAGATTAACGCAATTGCCAGAAGCGTGAACAGGCTTAAGGTAAGGATCTGGCTGCCGTAGCCATAGTATCCGCCATAGTAGTTCCCTGCACCGCCCGGGTAGAAGGCCGAAGTTTGCATTCTGCCATTGCCTTTTGTTTTCAGATACACATTATTCCGGTCCACATCCACAATAATTCCTTCATGGCGTTTGCCGTCAGTAGTCATAATGCGTACACGCTTATTCTTGCAATGAAGACAATTATAATAAGCTTCCATCTGCTGTTTCCTCCTTTAATCGTGGTTCTGTATCTTATGAGGGGAGGGATAAGCCGGTAACGGCTATCGTCACGCAGCAATTGTCTATATGTAAAATAGTTGTGAATTGAAGAACTTGTGAACATTGTGTATCAATTTTGTGTAAAAAGGGGTAATATTAAAGTAACAAAATCAATGAACCGCTTACGGTTGTGAACAATCTTCTACAATCCATAAGGAGGCAGGAATCATGAGTACAGCAGGCAGACGTTTTATTAATGAAGGAGTACTGCGGATCGCCTGGTTTATCATCTTCGCTTCGCTCACCTACACGGTGCGCAATTATACTTGGGCCATTGTATTGCTCATGGTTGTTGGCTTGTATTCACTGGTCACGGGAGTCATCATGCTTACCCGCCGGGATGGTGACAGGGGCAGGTTCTAGCTTAACAGCACATGAATCTTATCATCTAAATAAAAACACTTCCTACAGAGCGTGATGCGCTGACGGAAGTGTTTTTTGTTTTTAGCGAAAACCGGAATAATCGGAGTAACAGGATTTGAACCTGCGACCTCACCCACCCCAAGGGTGCGCGCTACCAGGCTGCGCTATACCCCGACATTGCAAATAAATCCATTACTTCATACTTACGTTTGCCGCATCCCTACGATTAACATACGTTAATCTAATGCATAATATGCCGGTAAGCGGTTACTTACTGTTATACTATAAATATACCTCACTAGTTCAGCAGTTTCAAATAGAGTTCAGTATTTTTATTGAGTTCAATATTTTTTCTCATCTCATTAAAATTTAATGGATTTTCCGTAAAGGCTGTGCTATACTCTTGGCACAAGGAAAGGAGGTGCGTTCACATCAAGCATGACATGCTGAACGTATCCCTTACCCGGACCAACGGCTGAATGATTAAGTCTTGGTGGCGCGGGATACGGATCAAAGTTACAAACTAGCGCCTCGGGTAGAGAGACCGTCTTCGGACGGTCTTTTTTTGTTTGCCCGCCCTCTTCGCACCCGGCAAACAAATAACCGCCGAAGCCAGCGAACCTGGGGTTCGTCTGTCTTCAGCGGCTATTTGTGGAATTTGCTGTATTACTGAGCCTATTGAACCTGCTTCCAGGTCTAATTCATTTCTTCGATTATAAGATTACGATTTACGATTCTTATAAAAATCAATAATATCACTTACCGTGCGGAGCGGCTCCGCCTCCTTGTGGACAGTGTCCACGGCTGGCTTGAATGATTCATGCGTATTCGTAGTCACTTCAGTCATTCCTTTCGATAATTAAGCTAGCTGCGTCTATAGCTGCATGTCTACTTGCGGCACCTCTATTCATTACCCTAGAAAAAGGGTATTGACGCACATCTGCTCGTATTTATTTCGCTGGCAAAACTTCTTCTATGCCTATCCGTTCTAGTTCGTAATTCCCGTTCCCGGTTCTCAGAACACAGCAAAAAACGCCTCCCTAACGTAATATACGTTAAAAAGACGCCAGCTATGACTCTATTTAAGCCCAAATTTATCATTTATTTCTGCTCCAGGCTTGCCTGCTCCTGCAGCCGCTTCAGCGTCTGCTTGTCCTTCGCTGTCAGCTCGGCGGTCTCAAGCAGATCCGGCCTGCGTTCGAGAGTACGCTGCAATGCCTGCTCGCGCCGCCATTCCACGATATTGGCATGATGTCCGCTGAGCAGCATGTCCGGCACCTTCCAGCCCCTGAACTCTGCCGGGCGGGTATAATGCGGGTACTCCAGCAGCCCGGTGCTGAAGGAGTCGGAGATTGCAGAGGTCTCATTGCCCAGCGCCCCCGGCTGCAGCCGCACTACCGAATCAATGACGGTCAAAGCCGGGAGCTCACCGCCGGTCAGCACATAGTCGCCAATCGACAGCTCGTCCGTCACCAGATGCTCACGGATTCGCTCGTCATAGCCCTCATAATGACCGCAGATGAAGATCAGATGCTGTTCCTGTGCCAGCTCTTCGGCGATCTGTTGATTATACGTCCGGCCCTGGGGGCACATCAGAATAATACGCGGCTTCACCGCCTCTGTATTGCCGTGTTCCCCTTGCTCCCCTCCAGCGCTACTCTGAGCCAGCACATGCTCCACCGCTGCGAAGATAGGGTCAGGCTTCAGCACCATGCCTCCCCCTCCGCCGTAAGGTGTATCATCCACGCTGTTATGCTTGTTGCCCGAGAAGTCGCGGAAGTTCACCGTGTTCAGTGAAGCAATGCCTTTCTCACGGGCCTTACCGAGAATGCTGGTGCCGAAGACGCCTTCACACATATCGGGGAACAGCGTCAGCACGTCGATACGGATCATGGGAGCAGCCCTTCCATAAGGTGCACAGTGATTTTTTTGGCTGTAATATCGACGTCCAGCACTACATCGTTAATAACCGGAATCAGAATATCCTGGCCCTTCTTCGGCTTCACTACCCAGACATCATTGGCCCCGGGCTGCAGAATCTCTGTAATCGTCCCCAGCGGCTGGCTGGCATCTTCATCCGTGTAAACCTCGCAGCCTACAATCTGGTGGAAATAATACTCGTTCTCCGGCAACTCAACCAGATTATCACTAGGCACCTTGAGCAGGCTGCCTTTGTATTTCTCGATCTCATTAATGTTCGTATACCCCTTAAGCTTGGCGATATACATCCCTTTGTGCTCTCTCGCCGATTCGATCGTAACCTCGAATTTCGGGCTTCCGTCTGCGGGAATCAGCAGCAGCTTGTTGCCGGGTGCGAAACGCACTTCCGGGAAATCGGTATGCGACAGGATTTTGATCTCCCCGCGAATGCCGTGCGTGTTCACCAGCCTGCCTACGGTTAACTCTTCTGTCATGTGTTCATCTCCTTCACGTTGATTGCGTACAGTCTATAAATTCTTATATTTTCAACAAAAAGGAGCCGGGATATACTATCCCTAGCCCCTCCTTGTGCGCATCCTTAAGATAAAATATCCACGGTAACGCGTTTATCACTTTTGACTGCTGCAGATGTGACTACGGTACGAAGCGCTTTGGCGATCCGCCCCTGCTTGCCGATGACCTTACCGACATCATCAGGATGCACGGAGAGCTCATAGACAATCAGGTGATCCTTCTCCACGGTCCGTACGGCCACATCCTCCGGATGATCCACTAAAGCCTTAGCAATAACACCAACTAATTCTTCCATAGAGGACCCTCGCAATCAGTCATTATTTCTGAAGCTTTGACTCATGGAACTTCTTCATCACGCCAGCTTTGGAAAGCAGGTTGCGGACGGTATCAGATGCTTGTGCACCTGTCTGAAGCCATTTAAGAGCCTTCTCTTCGTCAATCTTAACGACTGCCGGTACTTCGATCGGATTATAATAACCGATTTCCTCGATAAAACGGCCGTCACGAGGAGACCGGGAATCGGAAACCACTACACGGTAGAAAGGCGCTTTATGTGCTCCCATTCTTTTCAAACGAATACGTACTGCCACGAAATTCACCTCCTTAAAAGAATATCGTTTTCGATCCCTCCCAAACCCTCCCTTCCCGAAGGGAGGGCCCCAAGGGCTCTGCCCTCTGGACACCCGCTAAGTGCAACTAGCGTAGGCGTTCAGACTGGCGGGACTTGGGTGAGTTCGGGGGAAGACCGCTTTTCCTCCCTGCGGGATACGCTTGACTGGCGGCGTTCCCTGGTAACGAGGGGAAGAGATTTAAACATTAAGATCAAGGTCAAAAGATCAAAAAATTAAGGTCAAAAGATTACTCGATCTTCTGATGTTGTACTATATCAGATCTAGGGGTAAACATTATACCGTAAAGATTAAGGTCAACGGAACGGGAACTTCATTCCGCCTTTACCGGCAAGGCCCTTGAGCTGCTTCATTGCGTTCTTCTTGCCGCCTTTGCCGCCTCCGCCGCCCATCATGCCGGAGAACTGCTTCATCATCTTGCGCATTTCATCGAATTGCTTGATGAGCCGGTTCACCTCAGCGACGTTGGTACCGCTGCCTGCCGCAATACGCTTGCGGCGGTTGTGGTTGATAATCTCAGGCTGGGCTTTCTCGGCCTTGGTCATGGAATGAACAATGGCTTCAACGCGGCCCATCTGCTTATCGTCCACCTTCAGGTCCTTCATGCCCTTGGCCTTATTCATGCCGGGCAGCATATCAAGAATCTGGTCGATCGGGCCAAGCTTCTTCACTTGATCCATCTGCTCCAGGAAATCATCGAACGTGAACTCTGCATTACGCATCTTACGTTCCATTTCCTTGGCTTTCTCGGTATCGATGTTAGCCTGAGCCTTCTCGATCAGCGACAGCATGTCGCCCATGCCGAGGATCCGCGAAGCCATCCGCTCGGGATGGAAAGGCTCCAGCGCATCAATCTTCTCGCCGAGAGCGGCGAATTTGATCGGGCAGCCGGTGACCGCCTTGACGGATAATGCAGCACCACCACGGGTGTCGCCGTCAAGCTTCGTAAGCACTACGCCGGTAAGCTCCAGCTGCTTGTTGAAGCTGTCGGCCACATTCACGGCATCCTGACCGGTCATCGCATCGACTACCAGGAGCACTTCATCCGGAGTTACAACGTTATGGATCTGCTTCAGCTCTTCCATCAGCTCTTCATCAATATGCAGGCGGCCTGCCGTATCAATAATCACATAATCCAGGTTATTGTCCTTCGCATGCTGAACACCTTGTCTGGCAATCTCTACCGGACTCGTCTGATCACCCAGCGAGAAGACAGGAACCTTAATCTGTTCTCCGAGCACCTGCAGCTGCTTGATCGCAGCCGGGCGGTAGATATCGGCGGCTACGAGCAGCGGGCGGTGGTTGCCCTTCTGCAGCAGCTTCGCCAGCTTACCGGAAGTGGTCGTCTTCCCTGCGCCCTGCAGACCCGTCATCATGATGACCGTCGGCGGCTTGTTCGACTTAGCCAGCTTCGCCTGGCTTCCGCCCATCAGCTCCGTCAGTTCCTTGTTAACAATATCGATGATGACCATGCCTGGCGTGAAGCTGTCCATCACTTCCGTACCAACAGACTTCTCTTTCACCTTGGACACGAAGTCCTTGACGACCTTGAAGTTAACATCGGCTTCCAGAAGGGCCAGCCGCACTTCACGCATCGCTTCGTTTACGTCATCTTCGGATACTTTCCCTTTGCCGCGCAGTTTGCTGAACACATTCTGCAATCTTCCGGTTAATCCTTCAAATGCCATAGGCGGCTCGCTCCCTTCTTCCTACTCTAACCTCTGCAGCCGGTCCATGATTTCCATGAATTGCTGCTTATATTGCTCCGGCAGCATTCCACTGTCAGGGAATCTGCGCAGTTCTTCTAAGTACTTATTGCGGTCTTCATGCTTGGACAGGAGTCCAAGCTTCTCTTCATAATTCTCAAGCACCTGCTCCGCCCGCTTGATATGCTCGTACACAGCCTGGCGGCTAATTTCAAATTCCGCTGCGATCTCCCCCAGGGAGAAATCATCATGGAAATAATATTTGAGAAACGTCTGTTGCTTGTCAGTAAGCAGCCGTTCATAGAAAGCAAATAACAGGTTGATCCGGTTGGTTTTCTCGAGCCTATTCTCCTGACTCATCAAGGGCACTCCCTTCGTCAAGGAAAAACACTTTACAGCTTCACAACGTCCCTTATGATACCGAAAACAAAGAAAGATGTCAAGTCTTTTTACTTGTCATCTTTTTCTTTGCCCAAAACCGGCATTCCCGCCCTGAAATCCTGCAGCAGTACGGCACTATACCTCCCGCATTAATGAATAGGGAGAATGTATAACAATACAACGAAGAAGTGCAGAACGGTTCCCGCAAGCACGAATAAATGCCAGATCGCATGATGGTACGGGAAGCCGCGCCATACATAAAACACGGTGCCCAGAGTGTACAGCAGTCCGCCAATCATCAGCAGAGTCATCCCGCCGCTGGCGACGGCCTGGGACAGAGGGCTCCAGGCGATTACGATCATCCAGCCCATCGCAATGTAGAAGACGGTGGACATGAACAGGAATTTTTTGACGAAAAAAGCCTTAAAGAAAACACCGAATACCGCCACTCCCCAAGCGATACCGAATAACGTCCAGCCTAGCGGTCCGCGAATCGCCACCAGCATAAACGGGGTGTAAGTTCCGGCAATGAATAAGTAGATCGAAGCGTGGTCAAGGAATTCAAAGAAGTCCTTCGCCTTGCCGTCTCTGAGACTATGCACCATCGTTGAATTAAAATACAGGATCAGCATAGTAGCGCCGTAAATGGAGAAACTGACTACATGCCAGGCTGTGCCGTTCTGAACAGCATATACGATCAGCAGGACCAGCGCAGCAATACTTAATAGAGCGCCGATCCCGTGTGTAACCGCATTTGCTACTTCTTCCTTGCGGCTGTAAGTGTGAGTATTTGCCATACCACGATTCCTTCCGTTTGCGGTTTCCTTCTATTATAGCCATTTCTCCGAAGTCCTTCCAGCTTACGGACGCCTCAGGGCAGGCTTCTGCAACAATCAATCGCTTAAGAAGTCATCATTTGCTGTTACAGCAATTCAAGTCCTATAGCTTGTAGAGCTCGGTATACTTCGCTTCCAGATAATCCGCCAGATAATCGGGATTCAGCGGTTCGCCTGTGACTTGCTCGATAATTTGCGAAGGGGTCAGGCTCTGGCCGTAGCGGTATACCTTTTCAGTAAGCCATTCTTTGATCGGCAGCAGGTTACCAGTGGCAATCAGCTCCTCGAATTCCGGCAGTTCCTTACGCAGGGTGTTCAGCATTTGGGCCGCATACATGTTACCCAGGGAATAGGAAGCGAAATAGCCGAAGTCTCCACCGGACCAATGAACGTCCTGCAGTACGCCAAGCGCATCCGTAGGCGGTGTAATCCCTAAGTATTCCTGATACTTCGCGTTCCAGGTCTCAGGCAGATCCTTGACTTCAAGCCCTTCGTTGAAAATCAGCTTCTCAATCTCATAGCGTACAATAATATGCAGGTTATACGTCAGCTCATCAGCTTCGATCCGGATGAAGGAATTGCCTACACTGTTGATTGCCCGGTAAAAGTCTTCCATCTCCACGTTCGCAAGCTGCTCCGGGAAATGCTGCTGCAGATCGCCGTAATAACGCTGCCAGAAGGCCCGGCTGCGGCCGATCATATTCTCCCACAGTCTGGACTGGGATTCATGGATTCCCATGGAGGCCCCCTGTGCCAGAGGTGTACCGATCAGCTCTTCACCGAAATTCTGCTCGTACAGGGCATGTCCGCCCTCATGCAGCGAGCTGAAGATGGAGCTGGTCACATTGTCCAGCAGATAGTTCGTGGTTATGCGGACATCGCCGGGGTTCAGCCCTGTAGCGAACGGATGTACACTTTCATCCAGACGTCCTGCCTCGAAATCATAGCCCATCTGTTCGAGTAAGAAGAGGCCGAATTTCTCCTGCTGCTCCTTAGGGAAGATCTGGCTCAGGAATTCGGTGTCCGGCTTGTTCGGCGAAGCATTGATCGCTTCGGCCAGCGGCACAAGACGGCTGCGCAGACGGGTGAAGATCGCATCCACCTTCTCAACGGTCAAATCCGGCTCGTACATATCCAGCAAAGTGTCATAACGCGAGCCTTGCACACCCCAATAATCAATGAACTCTTGTTTGAAGGCCACAATCTTGGTCAGATAAGGCTCGAAGGAGGCGAAATCATTATCATCCTTAGCCTCTTCCCAGATCGTCTGCGCATGGGCGGTGAGCACCGAATATTCCTCGAAGGTCTTGGAGGGAATGCTTTTGCTGCGCTGGTACTCCTTGCGGGTATCCTTCACAATCTTATTCTGATTGCTGTCCAGCTGCTCCGCTACTTCCGGGCGGCTGAAATATGCTGTGAACGCTCCGACCTCCTCCGATACCTGGAGTCTGAATGCTTCTGCACTCAGCATACCCAGCGTGGCGGAACGGATCTCTACACCTTTGCGGGGCGCGCCTGTACGCAGATCCCAGCCCAGAAGTCCAATTGCTTCATAATAGCCTTTGATTTTAGATAATAGCTCACTGAATTTATCCCATTCTTCCTGGATCTGCTTTTCCATGTTTTGAGCACCTGCCTTGTTTTTTTATCTACTCCTATTGATGATACTTTTTTAAATAGTTATAATCAAATTCGGGCTGTATCTCTTCAAATTTGAAGTAGTTAACAGCTCACAGGCGCGGAGACAGACTCCGCTTAGATTTTGCAATATTTGATTGCAGGAAGCCCTTTATGTTCGCGGCAAGACGCAGTACAATGAATTACAGTTTAATCTTAAGGAGGCACATGGCTTATGAGTCAGGTTACAGACATTTTAGAGTTCAACAAGCATTTTGTAGAGGAAAAAGCATATGAGAGCTATCTGACCAGCCGCTTCCCGGATAAAAAAATGCTGATCATCACCTGTATGGACACACGGCTTGTTGAGCTTCTGCCCAAAGCAATGAATTTCAAGAACGGTGATGTCAAAATCATCAAAAATGCCGGAGCCATCATCTCCCAGCCGTTCGGGAGCGTCATGCGCAGCGTAATGGTTGCGCTATACGAACTGGACGCGGACGAAGTGATTGTCGTCGGCCATTATGAATGCGGCATGGCTTCCCTGAATGCTGACCATATGATTAACTCCATCAAGGAACGCGGCGTGTCCGAGGAAGTACTCAGTACCCTGGAGAATTCAGGGATTAAGCTGACCAAATGGCTGCGCGGGTTTGACAACGTCGAGGAAGGGGTAATTCAGACTGTGGAGCTGATTAAGCGCCATCCCTTACTCCCCCCAAACGTACCTATTCACGGCATGATCATCGATCCGGCTACCGGAGCGCTTGAGCTTGTCTCGGACGGATACGCGGACTAAGGCAACTCTCTAATACTGCTGTTTGCGCGGGTCCCGGACCCGCGCTTTTTTTGTGTCCGGGTATCCGGGCCAATGCCGGGTGAAAGTTATCGTATGAAACATATAAATTCTTATATTTTAAAAATTGAAACCTTAGCCTCCGCCTTGCGTATTACCGGGCAACAGCCAGGTAAACTGGGTGTTACCAATACTTCTAGGAGGTTCTCGTACTCAATGAAACCAATGAAACGTGTAATGATGATCGTCATGGCCTTCACACTGTTCTTCGCAGTCACTGTTCCTGACTTCGCAGATGCCCGCCGCGGCGGGGGCTTTAAATCAGGAAGCCGGGGATTCACAACGACCCCGAAGAAATCGACTACCGATAATGTGAAAAAAAGCGATAGCACTAAAAGCAACACCAACGGAACTGCAGCGAATGCGAACCGCGGCTTCTTCAGCGGCGGCAGCCTGATGAAAGGCCTGATGATCGGTGGGATCGCCGGGTTCCTCTTCGGCGGAATGTTCGCCGGTATGGGCGCTTTTGGAAATATCATCGGATTCCTGATTAACATGCTGGCCATCTACTTCGTGATTACGCTGATTATGTCCTTCTTCAAGCGCAGACAGGAACGACGCCGGCTGGAAGAAAGGGACGGACGCTACTAATGGGTGTTACCGTTCTCAGCATGGACGAGATTATCAATGCGATCTGCCTGCATATGGCGGAACGCAAGGCTGTACGGGTGGAGGAAGTCCAGGTGGAACTTAGCTGGGACGAGGACACCGGCTACACAGCAGAGGTCTGGATACAGGGAAGAAGCCAGTATCTGGTGGAGTCCAACATGATTGAATCCATCCTTCGCTACGTACACAGCGAATACGGCATCCGTGCCTACCGTGAAGATGTACGGCTGGAGCTGGATGAAGAGATTACAGCGGTTGTGAACACGTAAGCATTGCAAGACTTGATTGAATAAAGGGCTGACCCCGGGTAGCGGGGTCAGCCCTTTTATTGTGACTGCCTTTTATGATCATTGCCTGATAATCACAAGATAGCTTATTCTTCTGCTGTCAGGAATCCGGCCAGTACATCGTCCCTGCCCGCCCGCGCAGTGCCGCTTCCGTGCAGCTCAGCCCAAGGCGCACGCTGCTTCCGCAGAATCGCCGCAGTTCCTTCAGAAGTGTACTCCGCATACCTGACCGTCTGCTCATTAGCAGGCTCGCCCCAATGAGCCCAGCCTTGGGGGTGGATATGCTGGCCCATCCGGCAATCCACAAAGGCAGTCTTGGCATGCTCCCGCCATGGGCGGCCCAGGAATACCGGCGCTGTTCCCGGCTCAGCACTCAGATAACATTGATTGAACACGTAGCCGTAGGCCTGCCCTTCAGGAGTGGAGGCAGCCGTGATGTAGCCTGCATGGCCTCCGCTATTCCGCAGGCTGTGCAGCGTACAATGCTCGAAGTAGGCCGTTGCTCCGCCAAAGATATAATCTACCGTTCCCTCAATGTAACAGTGCTGGTACAACTGGCGGTACTGCGCATGATGCTCCCGCAGCGGAACGCCGCCGAACAACAGGCGCTCTCTGGGGGCTGGCGGCAGCGGACCGGTGAACAGCGTGTCCTGATGACCCTTGAATGTACAATTTCGGAATACCGCCTCATCACAATGGGCGTACACCGCCACTGCCTGCCCCACCTCGCTGCCTTGTCCGGCTGTATTGGAGACGGTCAGATTCTCCAGCACCAGCTTCCTGCCGCCCAGGAACAGGGTGGGAGTGGCAAAGGTCCCGATCTCTTCCCCCTGCTCATCCTGCTCCCGGGCATAGCGGTTCATCGTGATCTCCACTTGTCCGATGCCGATGATACGGAGACAGGAGCGGTAGACCCGCACCTCCTCCTTGTACACTCCCGGCATAATGTAGAGCGTTGCCTCTGTGTCCGGGTCCAGCCGTTCCAGGGCATCGACTGCCGCCTGAATGGTAGAGTAATCGCAAAAGCCCTCCTTGCCCACCAGCATCCCTTTTCCCATCCCCTCTCAGACTCTGGCCTTCACTTAAAGCTTGCCTGCTTGCTTACTTCTGTGTCAATTTGTATGCAGCTTCATATTCTTCCGTGATCTTGGTTCCGCCCGAATCCTTCCAGGTCTGTACGGCTTTCTTGAAGGCCGCCTCATCCGATTGGCCCATGATATATTTGAAGGTAGCATCTGTGATGATCTTTTGCAATTCCGTTCCCTGCTCATTATTGGTAGCCGAATCCAGCGGAACGGTGGGGTCAAGCACAGCGAACTTGTCATTCTCGCGGATCAGCTCATTGGCCAGCTGCTTCTCAGGGTTCGCGTCCTTAAGTGTATAGGCAATCTCACTAGGTCTGCTGGAGGAGAAAGGCTGCACATCCGCCTGCCACAGCTCGGTGTTCAGAATCTTGAAGGCGCCGTTCTCATCATATTCATAATGGGTGCCTTCAATCCCGCCGGTCATCAGCATGAACGCCTTCTCATCGATCAGGTCATTGACGAACTTCAGCAGCCGCTTGAGCTCTGCTTCGGTCTTCACCTCGGATTTCGGAAAAGCCATCAACCCGCCGATCCCGCTGCCCTCGGACCAGATATGATACTGCCCGTCTCCATTAGAAATCTTGTTCACCGGCACCAGCTCCATGCCAGGCTGAAGATCCTGTGCCAGGGTTCTCAGACTGGAGATGTCGACCATACCGGTATAGATCCCGGTTTTACCCTGCGCGAATTGCTGCTGCTGGTCTGTTTTGGCTGTAACTGCGAAATCCTGCGCCAGGTATCCGTTCTCGTAGAGCTTTCTGGAGAAATTCATCGTGTCGATATACTCTTGAGTATCGAATTCAGGGATAAACTTGCCGCTATCCTCCACCTTCCAGCCATTGGGCGTGCCAAAATAGGAGCTTAGTGTTTTGAAGCTGCTGTATTTCAGCTCTGATCTGTCCCCGAAGCCTGTCGTGTCCTTCACACCGTTGCCATCCGGGTCATCCTCTGTGAAGGCTCTGGCCACTTCATACACCTCATCCAGCGTCTTCGGAACCGGCAGACCCAGCTTATCCAGCCAGTCCTTGCGGAAGATCAGCCCGGAACGCGCCAGATTCTTCTGGAAGGGAACGCCGTAGAGGACGCCTTCAATCGAAGCCGCTTCCTTCAGCTCAGGAGCAATCTTCGCCAGATTACTGAACTCTGAGAGATAAGGGCCCACATCCCAGAACAGCCCTGATTTCAGTGAGCTTCTAACCGATGAATTCGTCATCATGGTCAGGGTGACAATGTCTGCAAGCTCCCCCGAGGCCAGCGCCGTAGTGATCCGCTCTTCCTTGGAAGCATCAGGTACCCAGTTGAAGGTGATTTTACTGTTGGTATATTCCTCAAGCAGCGATTTGATCGTATCGGTCGGCGGCGAAGCTGTGTGCAGAATATTCAGCCAGCTTACTTCCAGCTTCGAGTTCAGATCCTCTGGTGCGGCATTCTTCTTCTCTTCCTTGTCTCCGCCGCATGCCGAGAGCATAGTGGTAGCCATTGTAGCGATTGCAATTAGAGTGACCCATCTTTTGTTCATAACACTTCTCCTTTGGTAGATGAAATAGGTAGCCTTAGCCTTAATACACGCCGTCTTCGCCCATCTTCTTGGCCAGCTTATTGGAGAGCATCACAAGAATTAACCCGACAACGCCCTTGAACAAGCCTATCGTGGTGCTGAAGCTTAATTGCCCGTTCTTGAGGCCCGCCGTATAGATATAGGTATCGAAAATCTCGGCGACACTGCGGTTCAGCGAATTCAGCAGCAGATACATATGTTCGAAGCCGAGATCCAGCGTGCTGCCGATTTTGAGAATCAGCAGGGTAATAATCACGGGACGGATCGCCGGCAGTGTAACATGCCAGGTCTTGCGCAGACGGCTGGCCCCGTCCATCTCGGAGGCTTCATAGAGCTGCGGGTCCACTACAGTAATAGCTGCCAGATAGATAATGGTCGACCACCCCAGCTCCTTCCAGATAATCTGCAGGATATAGATCGTCCGCAGCCACTCCGAAGAGGTGAGGAAGCTGATTTTGTTGCCGCCGAGACTTGCGATCAGCTCATTGATGACCCCACCATCCACCGTCAGGAACACATACGTAATAGAGACAATAATAACCCAGGACATGAAGTGCGGGATGTAGATAATTGTCTGAATCCAGTTCTTGAGATAGCGTCCCTTCAACTCGTTCAGCATCAAGGCTACAATAATCGGCAGCGGGAAGAAGATCACAATGTTCATGGCAAACAGAATCAGGGTGTTGCGCAGCAGCTGCATGAACGTAGGCTCCGTAAATAGACGGATGAAATGCTTCAGGCCGACCCACTCACTCCCGGTAATTCCCTGGAACGGCTGATAATTCTGGAATGCAATGATCAGCCCGCCCATGGGCAGATATTTGAAGATGATGAAATACAGCAGCCCGGGCAGGATCATCAGATACAGCAGCTTGTATTTGTTCAGAGCCGTAAGTGCGCGTGCGCCTTTCCCCTTTTCGATAGTCAGATTTGGTGTTGCGGTGATGCTTGTTGCTTTCACATGTCAGCCTCCTTTGCTCGTTCCTGTTACGGTCTCAGCGTAAGAAATTTCTTACATTACGTATATAATCATTATGTGATAGCGTTTACAGAACCCGCGTGGCTGCGGGGTTAAGGACGATCAGATCTCCTCTGAGGATTACCTGCCTAGGCTAATGATTATCTCCGGAGACGGGGCTGCACAAGGCAAGTCTGCGAACACCTCATGCCCGGATTATATACGTAATTTCTGCTCCTTGTTACAGTGAAGAGGTACTGAAAACCGAGGAGGATCACAGAATGAACCATAGCTCACGTAGAAAAGAATCGGTCGGCGGAAGGATCTTCACCTTCGTTAATACAGCCGTACTCGTTCTGATTGCGCTTGTCTGCTTATTGCCCTTCATCAATATCATTGCCAGCTCCTTCGCTACCACCCAGGAGGTCATGGCCAAGCGGTTCATCTTATTCCCGACTACCTTCTCCCTGGATGCGTACCGCTACATTCTCTCAACGCCTACCATCTTCCGGGGACTCGGGGTATCCGTGGGTGTCACTGTTGCAGGAACCGTAGTCAGTATGCTGCTTACCGCGCTGATGGCCTACGGCTTGTCCAGGAGATACCTGCCTGCCCGCAATACCATTAACTTCATCGTCGTCTTCTCCATGCTGTTCAGCGGCGGAATGATCCCCACCTTCCTGGTCGTCAAAAGTGTCGGCCTGATCAACTCGTACGGGTCCCTCATCTTCCCGGTTGCCGTCAATGCCTTCAACATGATTATCATGCGCAACTTCTTCCAGGCGCTGCCTGACAGTCTGGAGGAGTCGGCCAAGATCGACGGAAGCAATGACTTCGGAATCTTCATGCGGATCATGCTGCCGCTGGCCCTGCCTTCCATCGCCACCATCTCCCTGTTCTATGCGGTTGCTTACTGGAATACGTACATGAACGCGATCCTCTATATGAATGATTCGGCAAAATGGCCGATCCAGGTGCTGCTGCGCCAGATCGTCATTGTCTCCAGCGGGATGCAGGCCGAGGGAACCTCGGTCGATATTGTGCCGCCGGCCCAGACGATCAAAATGGCGGTCATTGTCATCGCCACGGTGCCGATGCTGGCCGCTTATCCTTTTGTCCAGAAGCATTTCACCAAGGGCGCCCTGCTCGGAGCAGTCAAAGGCTGACGGCCCGCCGTTCAGCATCCATCCGAAACTACCGGAACTTTAGAACATATACAGAAACGGTACCGCCTTGAAGCAAGGACGGTACCGTTTGTGCATGAACCCCTGATCCAAGCTCTCTCCTGAACCAAGCCCCTATTCCTGCTAAAATATCTGCTGCTCCCCCTGCTTCAGCTTCCGGTAAGCGCCAGGCGTAACCTGCTCCTTCTTGCGGAAGGAGCGGATGAAATTCTGCGGATTATGATACTGCAGCCGCTCGGCAATCTCCCTGATCGTCATATCCGTCTCCGTCAGCCACCGTTTGGCCATCTCCAGGCGGTAGTTCATGAGGTATTCGCTGAAAGCGGTGCCGTACTCTTTTTTGAAGATGCTGCTTAGATAATTCGGATTGTAATGAAGCCGCTCGCCGATCCCCTCCAGCGTAAGCTCACGGTCATATTCCGCATGCACAATGTCGGTGATCTTATCCGAGAGACAGCGGAACTGCTGGCTGGTCTTGTCCTTCATGCTGTACATCATGGGGTAAATAACCTCCTGCACCAGCATCCGCTCCATCTCTTCGGGATTGCGGATATCCAGCAGGCGGTGATACAGCTTATTGTTATCCTGAGTCAACAGGACACTAACTCCCAGATGCTGCTCCAGCTGGATCAGATTATTCACGAGCCGCACCAGCATGACCTCGAATTTCAGGGTGCTCTTATTCTTGCCCATCAGCTCCGCCAGGAACGGATAGAGCGCAGCCGTAACCTGCTCCTTGTCCCCCAGCCGGATGGCATTGAACAATTGCGTTTCCAGCTCTGCCGGATAATGCAGCGACACCGGACCGGAGACGACCATGGAGATATCCTCATAGAAGATAATCGATTCCTTGCCCAGATTCAGCCGCTGATGCAGGGCCTGCTTGCTCATCTCCCCCGCTTCCTTGCTCTCCAGCAGATTGCTGTAAAAGTTGCTGATGCCGATGCTGATCGACACCTTCAGATAATCGCGTACCGCCTTCAGCAGAGCTGCCGCATAATCCGTCACTTCCTTATTCATCCCGGCATCACTGGTCCCGGCGAAGGTCAGGATCGTAGCCTGGGTATCATCGTTCAGGATAATAGGCTGTAATCGCTGCTGTGCTGGGATAAGTTCCTCCACCATCTTATTGACGGCAAGCAGCAGGACATCCTTGTCCGAGGCCTCCCGGCCGCCCAGACTGTCCAGCTGAATCAGCATCGCAGCATAACGGTGCTTCTCTGACAGGTTATACCCGAACCGGAGCAGACTCTGCTCCAGCTCCTCCGCCGAGACGCGGCTGCGGAACAGATTAAGGATCAGCTGCGTCTCCAGCCGGGGCATTTCCGATTCGATCAGACTCTCAAGCGAAGCCTTCTCCGAGATAATTGTGTCAATTGAATGCCGGATATATTCCAGCTCATTCCTGGAGTTCACCTGCGGAATAACGGGCAGACTGCGCTTAAGCTGCTCAATCGGCTTAGTGAAATATTGGGAGATCATATACGCCACCACCCAGATCAGGAGAATCAACAGCAGCCCCATCGCGGAGATCCCGAACTTGGTCATCTCCAGAGAGCGGGTAATCTCCGCCTGATCCAGCACGGTCAGATAGATCCAGTTATTATACGAGGACTTGGCATAGATAAGCTTCACACTGTCGCGGCCGGACATCTCCTGCTGGACCGCCCCCTTGTCCTCCATGGAATTGATTGTACCGGCAAGCTGGCCGAACTGCTCCGGGGCTAACAGCACATTACCAGGATCAGATTCATACATCAGTTCACCATGCTTGTTCAAAATGTAGACAGCTGCATCTTCCCCGCTGCTTATCGTGGCATTAAGGGTATGTAATGAAATGTCGGATAAGGCAATCGCCTGCTTCTTAGTGGAGAACACCGGCAGTGTATTCACGAACCGGATTCCCTTGTCCGTCTTCATCCAGAAGAGGCTCTGCTCCTGATTCTCGATATACTGCTCCCGGAGCTGCCGGACCTCCTCGCTGCTGAGATTGCTGAGCTTCTCATTCAGGATCTGCCAGTTCTGCACCAGACTGATCAGCGAATATTCCGTCCCTTCAGCCGCCATGGAGGCGATATAATTCAGCTGTGAGTTCACATTCCGGTAGGCGATGAAGTCTTGCTCGGTAATGGGATGGGTCACGACCTCCTGAAAAGAGCTGGTGGTGCTATAGGTATTGAACGCGTATTCTATCGTTTGGATTTTGTGCTCCAGATTGTTCTTGATCTGCTCGATATAGCTCTGCTTGCTGCTGGAGAACCGCCCGACCACTGAATCGATGGTACTGATGTAGATATAGCTTCCGAAGCCGACCACCAGTCCCACGCCAAGGATTAATATAGGAATAAAGATGCCGTAGAACATTCTTCCTTTGCTCATTGTGTTTCCCCTTTGATTTGATAGACTCTATTAAATTATAGCGCTTTCATGAATGCGGTTCCATGATTATTTTCACGTGTGCAATTGGCAAAAGGTCTCGTTGAAGCCGTTCAGCCCTCTCCTTGAGCGCAGTAGATCATACAAAACAACCCCACAACGTGGGGCTGTAGCTCGATGATGACCCAGGCTATGAGCCTTGCTTAGAGTAACGCAATCGTCAGCAGCTCGAACAAGACCAGCGGCATAATCACATTGCTGTTCACCGTACCGGGATACGGGTAGCCCGGGCCCGGATATCCCGGACCTGGATAAGGCTTGTAGTACGGATTGTAATATCCGCGGCCCATATCTGTGGCTATGGTTACAGCCAGATACATATGCTTACTGTCCATACCGGCAATCGTACCCTCATGCATCTGACCGTCAAGGGTCTGCACCTGCACTTTATGATTCAGATACGGCTTACAGGACTGGTGAAGCGAATCGCGGACCCCGTTCAGATGCTGGACCACCGCAGGGTCTGCCTGATAGATCACCGGCGATTGCGTGCCGGAAGAAGTTGTCGACATAAGTGCATGACCTCCGTGTAATTGGATTTGCTTCATACTATGCACCTGCCCAGTCCGGTGTGCCTAGCCTGCTCCCCCCGTTCATTCGATCCACATACGCAAAGCAAACAGCCGTTCACCGGAAAGTCCGGTATACGGCTGTTATCAATACTTTAAAGTGCTGTGCGTTCAGAACGCTCAAAAAGCCACTCCGATTCCGCCCTGCCCGGCATAGGTTCCCATCACGGGTCCCATTGTTGACAGCAGAACCTCCTTGAAGGGATGCTTTTCCAGAATACGCCGCTTGATCTCCAGCGCCAGCGTCTCACAATTGCTATGCACAATTGCGATTACCGCCTGCTCATAATCATGCTGCTTCTGATCCAGCTTGGCCAGCAGATGAGTCAGCGCCTTGGGCAGTCCGCGCGTCTTCTCGACCACTTCAACAATACCCTCGTCGCTAATCTTCAGCAGCAGCTTGATGTTCAGCACGGAAGCCACAGCGCCGGAGATCCGGCTCAGCCGTCCGCCCTTGATCACATTCTCGAGGGTGTCCAGCGTGAAGTACGCAGTCGTCTCTTCGACCTTCTTCAACACTCTGTCCTTCAACTCAGCCAGACTTGCTGCAGTGAGTGACCATTTGGCCGCCATGGCGACAATCAGGGTCAAGCCGCCGGAGAACAGCTTGGAATCTATAATTTCAATCGCATTCGGATGTCCTTCTTCCTCGTACATCTCCTTGGCGATCATTGCGGTCTGATAAGTACTGCTAATATTAGAGGACATGCAGATGACCAGAATGTCAGTGCCTGCTTCCACTTGCTTGAAGCTGTCCAGGAAGGTCTGCGGACTCGGGCTTGCAGTCGTCGGCAGCTCCTTCGATTCATGCATTTTGTCATAGAAATCCTTGGCATTCATATCATCGGGCATCAGCTCATGGCCGAAATGGACCGGCAAATGAACAATGGAGATGTCATACTGCTTCGTATATTCAGGGGGTAGATCCGAACCGCTATCCGTAATTATCTTGATGGGCATCAGAATGCTCTCCTTTCAATTCTATACCATTATAGTTACCCTTTCCGGAGATCAATAGTACAATTTATAACTTGTCAAAATCGGACTTTTATGCTTGGTCCTACTTATGTTATGGTTGAAGCATAAGCATACAGAAATGGAGTGTACCAGGATGAGCAAGAATAGAGTATGGAACCGGGGCAAGCATAACGGTGCCGGCCTGTCCAAGAAAGCACCGGCTGCCGCAGAATCCGAGGTTGCTGCCGAGACCGCAGCGCCACAGGACCACAGTGCCGAGGTAATTAACGAGCGGATTGATACCGTCAAGCCGATGAACCGCAGCAACTGGGTCACCCGCCCACCCGCGTGAAGCCGCAGAACCCGGAACGTAAGAATTAAGCAGCTTAACGACTGACATGCTTCGCATTCTATGGAAGCACAATTCCCCCAGCTAGCGGGCTTCCCGCAACCTTTGTTATCATGCAGACACAAACGGCTACGCCGTCCTTAAGAGGATGGCGTAGCCGTTTCTGCTTGCAATAGCCGGCTGGAGAACGGTGAGCTTGTTGGGACTGGTAATATCCAAGCTGGTATCCCGCTACAAGGATTCAGACAGACTATCCGGCAAATACCGGTTCTCCCGTATTAGCGCCCGGATTACCTTCAGCGTGTTCCGCTGAATCGGGACACCCGTTGTCCGGTGCAGCTGAAGCCAGCGCAGGGCAGCCAGTGCCTCGAACAGCTCCAGCTCTGCCGGGCTATACCTGCTGTTGGCGGCAAAGGCCGACCGGTATAGACTGGCATTCCGCTCCGACAAATATACTCTAAAGAGCAGAATAGACCACGCAATATCATACCTCGGATCGCCCAGCTGGACATTGGTCCAGTCTATGATGGTAAATACCCCTGCGGCCTCCAGAATATTGCCCAGATGATAATCACCATGAATCAACTGGTGTGCGGTAAGCTTACCCCGCTCCGCCAGCTCCTGCGCCAGCGTTCGGATCTCCGGCTGCTCTGCCCAGGCAGGGAAGAAGTAATCTGCGAAATCATAAGCCGGTACCTTCAAGCCGCTGACTGAATCAATATGCAGCTTATGTACATCAAGCAGATTGGCTGCTATGGCTGTAAGACTGTCGGCATTTACCTTCTTGACAGGCATACCATCGAAGCTGGTTAACAGCACCTGATGACCCATAGCGTCTAGACCCCAGGCATACGGCCGTGAGACCGCGCAGCCCTGCCGGACCAGCTGCTCCAGCACTTGATACTGGATCGAGATGTCCGGCCGGGACTCGCGGTTCCAGATTTTCAGCACAAGCTTCGTATCCGGCAGTGTAATGCCGCACACCTCAGCTTCCAGTCCCCCCTTCATCGGGGTAACTGCCGCCTCTTCCAGCCTTGCCAGCAGTCCTCCACCATCTGCACCCTGCTCTTGCCAGCGGATATCGCTCAGAACATTATTCATAGTTATAATTCCCCTCTCCAAGGAACGATCTGCTGCTCATTAAGCTGCTCCGAATCCCTCAGACCATATTCTAGGCATTTTCCCTATTCCAATGAATAACATATTTCAACTATACCAATCAACAGAGAATTGAGGGATGCGAAATGGAACATTGGATTAGAGTAGAACCGAATGTGAAGGTGTATGTGAATGATCTTAACCCGCTTGGCACCAAAACGATACTCTTCATTCACGGCTGGCCAGCAAATCACCAGATGTTCGAATACCAGTACAATCAGTTGGTGCCCATGGGCTACCGCTGCATTGGAATGGATATGAGAGGCTTCGGACGGTCTGACAAACCGCTTGGCGGTTACGACTACAACCGTCTCGCAGATGATATCCGCTGTGTGATCGGAGCCTTGGGACTGCACAATATTACACTCGGCGGGCACTCTACCGGCGGAGCTGTAGCGATCCGGTATATGGCCCGGCACAAGGGATATGGTGTCTCCAAGCTGGCCTTATTCGCTTCGGCAGCCCCCAGTCTGATTCAGCGGCCGGGCTTCCCTTATGGCACGACCAGAGCAGCTATAGAGCAGATTATCCAGTCCACCTACAAGGACCGGCCCAAGATGCTACATGATTTCGGCGATATTTTCTTCTATCAGCCGGTATCACAGCCATTCTCGGACTGGTTCTTCCTGTTAGGGCTGGAGGCGGCAAACTGGTCCACCATCGCAGTCTCCAACGCCTGGCTGGCCGAAGAGTTGTTCGATGATCTCCCCCGGATCCAGGTGCCTACGCTGATTCTGCACGGGGTTCATGATCAGGTGTGCTTCTTCCCGCTGGCCGAAGCGCAGCATCAAGGGATTAAGAATTCGGTCCTTATTCCCTTTGAGAACAGCGGCCACGGATTATTCTATGACGAGCGGGACCGGTTCAACCGGGAGCTGGCGGGGTTCGCCGGGTAGATTTTCCGCACAGCCAGAACAGGACTGCCCGAGAAGAAATAGCTTCATGGGGCAGTCCTGTGTTGATTCGCAGGCGTAGGTGCGTGTGCGAATGAGAAGCTCTACAGCTCCAGCGTCTCACCATATGCAAGTGCCGAGCCTCTGATCCCCGCCTCCTCCAGCGCCTGAACGAAGGCCCCGGCATCCTGCTTGATCGGCGGGAAGGTATTATAGTGAACCGGAAGCACCTGCCGGGCACCCAGCCACTTCGCCGCGATAAGCGCATGCTCCGGCCCCATGGTGAAATGTCCGCCAATCGGCAGAATCGCGAGATCGATGTCATACAGCTCACCGAACATTTTCAAGTCACCGAACAGCCCCGTATCCCCTGCATGCAGTAGCGTGTGGCCGTCTGCCTCAATAATGAAGCCCGCCGGTGTGCCGCCATAGATACTCTGTCCGTCTTCGAGGGTGATGCTTGAGGTATGGAAGGCATGGATCATCGTCGCCTTGGCAAAGCCCAGGTCCACCGTCCCCCCGATGTTCATGCCAATCGTCTGTG
Source organism: Paenibacillus sp. FSL R7-277 (assembly GCF_000517965.1). Taxonomy (NCBI): domain Bacteria; kingdom Bacillati; phylum Bacillota; class Bacilli; order Caryophanales; family Paenibacillaceae; genus Paenibacillus; species Paenibacillus sp. FSL R7-277. Next base: position 80,899 of record NZ_ASPX01000122.1, on the reverse strand, counting down.
CCCCTGTGGATTCAAGGTAACCGGCCAGCTCCACGATGGCTACAATCGGCGCGTTATTGCGCCCCGCAATCGGTGCGGCATCCAGCATATGATCCATGTGGGCATGCGTCAGCAGCACCGCATCGGTCTTAATCTCCTCTACAGTCGTCACCGCCGCCGGATTACCGCTAATGAACGGGTCGATGATCAGCGATTTGCCATTCACCTCAATTTGAACACAGGAATGGCCGTGGTAGGTAATTTTCATAGATATCCTCTCCTCTTCTTGATTAATTTCAATAGGTACTAAGGAATGAATCGTGCAAAAACCCAAGGTTTACGATACAATGACAGCAAGTTGCTCTAAATCCAAATCCAGCAGTGCGATTGACGAATATAACATAAATTATTACGTTCGTTGTTTTTTATGATATATCTATTCCTGCCAGCTGTCAAGAGAGGTGTGAAGAAGTTGCTGTCCGTTGAGAAAACAATGCTGTTTCTGTTATCTAAGGTGAAGCAGATGGGCGCCCAGCAGTTTGTCGAGATCTATGAGCAAAGGGGGTACACCTCCACCTATATCCGCAATGCCCTATCCCGCTTGAAAAAAGAGGGCTATATCGCTTCCCCGGCACGCTCCTGGTATAACGTCACTGCCGAGGGCCTCGCCTACATTAAGGCGATTAACAGCAAGCCTGCCCGTTATCAGGAGCAGTGGGATCATACCTGGGATGTGGTGATGCTGGAGGTTCCCGAATCCGAACGCAAGAAGCGCGATCTGTTCCGCACAGCACTCGGGCAGCTGGGTTATGGGCTTTTATATAACAGTGTGTACATCTCACCATGGAACTATCAGGACGAAGTCGCAGCCCAGATCCAGAAGCTGGAGCTCGAAGGCAAGGTGTCGATCCTCCAAGGCCAATTTCAGGAAGGTACCATTACACCGCTCAAAGCGCGGGCCATCTGGCAGCTGGACGACATTGAAGCCTTATACCAGAAGAAATCAGTCTGGCTGAAGGAAGAATTCGCTCCGCGATTGGCGGATACCCTTCAGGCGGGGCAGCCGTTACAGCTCTTCCTGCTATATTTGCAAATGGGAGAGGAGTTAAGCGGATTGTTTATGGCTGACCCCTATCTCCCGGATGAGCTGCTGCCGGACCATTGGCCGGGCAAACGGGTTCTCTCAGACATGAGTGAATACATGGTTAGAGCCGCTCAGGCGATACCTGCGGATTCTTCCTATGCGCCCTTCGTCCAATAAGGTATGGCAAAGAGCAGCCCGGACTCCGGGCTGCTCTTCGTATATGAACTACTCCTCACGGCTGCCGGAAGCCAGCAGCTCCCGGACCGCTTCCTTATTCGTAAGCGGGGCCCGGCAGGCGAAGTTACGGCAGACATAAGCGGTCGCTTCGCCCTGGACGGCCGGTTTATCAGCCAGATGCGGCAGCAGGCGGAGCATCTCTCCTCCGTCCCCTTCCCAGTTCACGATGAGCGCCGCATCCGGCAGGTAGGTCTGCTGAACCTGAGCGAGCATGGCATGCAGCGCGGGATCTTCTTTTTTGCCGGAGAGGACCCATTCTCTGCCGCCAGAGACCATCCCCAGATGGGCCTGCAAATACATCGCATACCCCGGCGGATACTCCGAAGCAGCGGAAGCAAGCACCGCAGCGGTGCGCTCCGCAATCTCTTTTAACTCCATATCCTGGGTAATAACCGACAGCTTCCACAAAAGCTTCGCCGCCACCGAATTCCCGGACGGAATCGCCCCGTCATACAATTCCTTCGAGCGGACCGGCAGCTTCTCCCCGTCATGCCCGGTGAAGAAGAACCCGCCTCCTTCGGTATCTAGGAACAGCTCCAGCATCCCATCCTTAAGCGTCAGCGCCCGTTCCAGATAGACCGCTTGACCTGTAGCTTCATATAATTCGCTGAGACCCCAGATCAGGAAGGCATAATCGTCCAGATATGCGGGAATCGCTGACTCCCCGTCACGGTAACGGGCCAGCAGCCGTCCATCTTCACGCCGCAGCTTGTCCCAGATGAAGTCCGCTGCACGTTCGGCGGCCTTGGCATATTCCGGCTTCTGGAGGGCTTTGGCCCCCAGGGCCAGCGCAGCAATCATCAGCCCGTTCCACGAGGTCAGCACCTTGTCATCCTTAAGCGGATGCATGCGCTGCTCCCGGTACTCGAACAGCTTCGTACGCCATTCCTCCATCCGGGTCCGCAGACCAAGCGGATTCATACCCATACGCTCCGCAATCTCTTCCGGCAGACCGTGAAGGAGATTCGGAATATTTTCCCCTTCGAAGTTGCCCTCCGGCGTAATCCCGTACACATTGCAGTAGGAATGCATATCCTCCAGCCCAAGCGCTTCCTCAATCTCCTCACGGGAGAAGACATAGAACTTTCCTTCCACCCCTTCGGAATCGGCATCCTCCGCAGAGTAGAAAGCGCCTTCCGGCGAAGTCATATCGCGCAGCACATACGTGAAGATCTGCTCGGCAATCTCCGCATACAGCGGCTTTCCCGTAAGCTGGAAGGCTTCCAGATAGACATTCGCGAGGAGAGCGTTATCGTAGAGCATTTTCTCAAAATGCGGCACCAGCCACTCCCGGTCTGTTGAATAACGAGCGAAGCCGAAGCCCACATGGTCATACATGCCGCCCCGGTACATCGACTCCAGCGTATGCTCCACCATCCGCAGCGCTTCCAGCTGATCATGCAGCTGGCTGTACGCCAGCAGGAAAGACAAATTATGCGGTGAAGGGAACTTCGGCGCATTGCCGAACCCGCCGTACTCCTCATCGAACTGCCGCCGGTACAGCTCATACGCCTCATGCAGCAGCTCCGCGCCGGGAATACCGCCCGCAGCTTCCGGGTTATACGCATTCTTGCGGTCAAGCGTATGCAGCTCCGCCAGCAGGTCGTCGCCCAGCTTATCCAGTGCTTCGCCGTCCTGCTCCCACTTCGTATGGATCTGCTCCAGCACATCCATCAGCCCGATCCGCCCAAACATCTGACGCTTCGGGAAATACGTCCCCGCATAGAACGGCTTCTTCTCCGGCGTCAGCAGCACCGTCAACGGCCATCCCCCGCTCCCCGTCAGCGCCTGACACACCGACATATACAGCGCATCGATATCCGGCCGCTCCTCGCGGTCTACTTTGATCGCTACGTAGTGATTGTTGAGGAGCTGGGCGACTTCGTTATCTTCAAATGATTCTTTTTCCATTATATGGCACCAATGACATGTGCTGTATCCAACTGAAAGGAAGACCGGCTTGTTTTCGGACTTCGCCTTTGCAAAAGCCTCCTCGCCCCATGGATACCAATCCACAGGGTTGTGGGCGTGTTGGAGCAGGTAGGGCGATTTTTCGTTCGCTAATCTATTGGATGATTTGTGAGTTGTCACGGGGCGTCCCCTCATTTCGGATGATTTGGGTAAAGTGTTGTCTAGGGATAGTTTACCCAATTTGGTGGAGGAGGGCTCAGAAAAAAAGTAAGCCCCATAAATTATCTGATATTAAAATTGAGGGGGATACGATCATTTTCAAACCAAAAATAGAGTCCGCAGTAAAACAATAATAACTTTTTTCTAAAAAAATTTTAAATAGTTATATTATAGTCGCTGTTAGATGGCTTAATAAGTAATTGATTAGATATATTTTGTATATATTTCCTAAGGTGAATGATATAAAATGGGAGGTAAGGTATAAAATAAGAACATCATTAGAAAACTCTTTTTAAGGCAGGAGGCGATAACTATAAGTGCCACCCGACAATATAGCAACATGAGAGATAAAATAGAACTTTATATTATCTCGTTATGGCTTCTTTTTGTTTTGATTATCATTGCAACTATTAATATACCTATTAGCTTCAATAAAAATGCACAGTTTATTGGTTTCAAGAAATTATTTGAAATGAATTTCGTTCCACTATTATCATTACTATTCCTTCTTTTAGGACTAGCTTTTATAAGTCGATTTAAATATAAGCTTTCTGGAAGCCTGAAAACCTTTAGAGTTAATGAAGTTCAGAATGGAAGCTTTGAACATCTTACTTTCTTAACAACTTATATTGTCCCACTCATTAGTTTTAATCTAGATGAGTCAAGGAATATATTGATATTGCTAATACTACTATTAGCTATAGGAGCAATTAGTATAAAAACACAAATATTTTATGCAAATCCAACCCTAGCACTTTTAGGTTTTCATATTTATATTATTTCAGGAACCTTTCGAACTGGAGTAAGACAAGGAATTATTGTCATATCTAGAGACAAACTTAATTCTGGCAGTACAGTTAAATATCGTAGGCTTGATGAAAAAATATATTTTGCGAGGTTAATGCCATGATAAAAGCTGATCTTATTACATTGTTGCGCGAAACGTTAACTAATGAAGAATTAATTATTGCTGAACTTTATTTTGTTCTTAAACAGGCTCAAAATATGACACTTCGCCTTATAGACATTGATGAAGAAACTCAAGGAGATCTTACTAAACAATTTATTGAAAAAATTAAAGCTGATTTAATAGAAGATGAAACTTTAGATTTAGTTAGTATTTCAAACTCAGATGAAAGAGAAAGAGTAATCTACGAGTATGATCTTGATGAAGTACCAGAAGAAATAAAGTTAATTAATGCAATTATTGAGGATGAAGACATACTTGCATTTGATTTTAAAAAAGATGAACTAAATCAAATAAGAGGTATTGTCGTTTTAATCTCAAACAATAATCACAATCTTTTGTTGTACAAAAAACACTATCCAGTAAGCTTGATAAAAAAAGATAATACATTTACTTTTAAGCGTATCGGAAATCATAAACGCTTTGTGAACGTGGAAGAAGATCTCATCAGAATTAACACCAATTTCGAGTTTTTTATGATAGATGGTAGTTTAATAATTAAAGATCTCAAAACACTCGAGAAATTCTTTGGTTTTCATGAAATAATTAAAAAGAAGGCTCAAGAATGTATTGTTGCAATTGAACAATCAGGTTTACTTGAAGATTCTAATGTATTACAAGAGCTAATTGATGATATTTCTTATTCACGCAAACTAACAAAAGTTTTAAGTTCTTCACCTGTACTCAATAAAATTCCGACTCCATCAATTATTGCTTTTACTGATATCTATCCTGCACTCAAAGGACAATTTCAATATAATACCGATAAAAGCAAAATAATGTTATCTACTAAAAAAGCAAAACTTTTATTTGCAAAATTATTAAACGATGATTTTTTGCAGTCTGAATTAACCAAAATGTTTTATGACAGCTTGGCAAAAGATACTATTTTAGAAACTGCTTCAAGTTAATCGAATTAATAAGAATCTATATAATCATATAGGTTCTTATTTTATGATAAAGCAAGTGGATTAATTGATGATTTTGTTTTTTTAAGCTTAATTGATATTCTTGTAGCCTTCTTATGAGATGTTAATATGACTTCTTTTGAGAGGTAAATCCTCATTCTCCTATCCATATTTTGTTTGTAGCCTGAGTAAGCCGCGAAAATAACTAGCGGCAATGTCCGCCCGCTTTCCGAAGTAAAACTTAATTGTCTTACGTACTGTCTTAAAACAAAAATGGAGAGTCATCCTTTCACTTCAGTTTTCTGAAGCTCCTCAAATGAAAATAGACTTTCTTGAAAAATATGCAAAGTAGACCCCTCCTATTGTGTTTCTTGATGTCGTTACCAAAAAAATCTATAAGTTAACTAAGTTCTTCTTGTACTCGACAAAAAACATGTCTTTCAAGGCACAACACCAGCATAAAAATGAGCAGCATACAATCGTCCATTCATCTGTTTAGCATGTTTTCACAGAAAAACCTTTGTGTATCATGGACATAGATTAATGAAAAACGCTCACTTACAAATTAGTTATTTTCCTCCAGAATTCCGGAAAAACTGGAGTGCGAAAATGCCGAAAAGACATAACTCCCACAATCGAAAAGTATTCCTTCTGAAATGAGAATTCCTCAGTTTTCTCCAGTGCTCGTCCTTTATCTTCGAAAACCAAAGCACGGTAATTTTCAAATGTGTCAGGCAATTTAATCGTTGACAACATAATACCTGAATCATAAAGTGCGTTTTTTCGATACATGAACCTTTCCGTAATTTCATCCGGGAACCATATTTGAAGATCTACGTTTTTAAAAACATGATTGACCACAGTTAGTGCTTGTTCATACTGCTCAGGCCACTCAAGTATTAGTGTCCATTCTATTAATATTGGTAAAAGAGTTGAAGAGTTCAATTCTGTTCTCTCAAATCCCAGCTCTACTTCAATTAATTCATCGTAAGAATCACTTAGGAGCGGAAATCTATTGCGCAATTGATAGCCCCTACTAATATACATAAATAAATCTTGTAGCCAATTTTTCATTATATTAAATCGATTCGTTCGATATAACAAAATAAGAGCTAATGTTATGTCATTAATATGTGAATCATAAACTGGATAGCGACTAATACTATTATTCTGAATAAGGCATTGTAAATAGTAAGCTGCCTTTTGAGCCGACTGATGAAGGAATGAATTGGGATTATCCTGTTCAATAGCGTCATCTGCATAAATATAGTCAAGTCCAATGGAAGCGACAATGCCAATTTGTTCAAATACAAGTAATGGATATTCAATTCTCTCCGACCCGTAACCGCTTAGCCCATCACAAACAAGACAATGGGGGGAAATTTTGTTGAGGTATTCTTTCCCTATTTGACATCGAGTGTTATTAATAGAATGGAAAATCGCCCATATATTCGCGTTAATATTTAAGTCTTCTTGGTGTAACCATTCCCATACCCGAAGAATCATTCGCTCAGCAGCTAAAAATGCATTCTTAAGATTCCCTACCTCTGCGGACCAGTGGTATACAAGATTCAGACATAAATGAAGACAACGTAGTACTTTTAGAGGTTTATTCTTCGCATTGAGTGCATCATTAAATAAAATCTCTTCAATTAAATCGTAATAATCAGACAAGTCATATTCTACTAAATCTAAAAATGCTAACGTCTTTCGTATCTGCTTCTGGATCGAATCTGGCATAATATATTCATTCAGCATATAACGAACAATCAGCGAAGAGAGAACATCGCCTCCCCAAAAATCAAACTCTATTTTACTCTCAACTCTATGATCATTAATATAATTGATCCAGTTTATGGAAACATCCTGTTTCATATCTCCATTTGTGCATACAATAATTTTTTTAGGGAGATCACGCTGACGATCGTCCAGCATAGTACGCATATAAACATCAAGAATTTCATTTAAAGAGGGTCTAACAGCCTGTGGTCCATTATCCCAGTTATACCGATCAATATCTTTCTGTTTTATAACGAATAGAAATAGTTTTTCTTTCTGATCATCAGGGTCAATCCCAATAGCAGACTGGTCAACCCCATATTGTCTAACTCCACGCTGAGGCTTAAAAATTGGTTGTATATCCATTGAGATTAATAGATCAGGAATAAGGGCATCCAATTCCTCAGATTCTCTAAGCATAGATAGATATTCTCGGATAATAAGTCTCATTCTAAATCCTCCTGTTGACAAGTTCTCCAACCAAATCTCTTCATTGCTTGGCCTGTCGGATCCAAATTTTCTCCTCTAGGGAACTCCATGGATACAGACATTTCCGAAAACTCCATTTTATCGGTATATTCCCCCTCTATTTTAGAGAATGATGCTTTCCCGCCTTTTAATAGCACACGATGGATAAGATTGGAGAAAAGTGATGTTTCATTAGCACTCTCTGCAATTTGGCGACTCATTAATCTTGAATGCATTTTCTCAAATTTACTTGCCCTTCCTTCAGGTGGATAAAACTCTTTTATTCTAGGTAGTTCTTCTAGTCTTCGTCGGTATGAATTTAAGTCCGTTAGAATGCTATTTGCAATCCTTCGCTCTAATGCTGTCCCATTCTCAACTTTATCATTAAGAAATTCGCTTGCAACCCCAGGATAGTTATACGCAATGTACTCCCTAAATGCTATGTGCACCAATTTATTGACCGCTTCATCCTCCGGTGTTCTCCGTAAAATCGAAAATGCTAGATGGCATAAGTTTTTATTGTCAAATACAAACCCCATAATTTTCATAAGAACAAACTTAATCTCCTTATAAGACCATTCACTTATGATTTCAGAATTGAGATGAAAAATACCACCATTATGATGGAGGTTTTTCATCATTTCTTGGATGTGCAAGTGAAATCGTACGTCATCCTGTATAAAGTATGATGTTAAAAGTTCTTCAAACCATGATTTATGTTTTTGTAATAACGTGTAAAACATCATATCAAAGAGTTCTGTTATAGATTCCTTCTCACTTGGAGCTTCATGCTCTAATATCCAGCTTTCCAAAAACTTCTTAATGCAATCGAAATTAGTTGAGACAATTCGATTCAATGTATAGTCCAAATTATCTATTGTCCCCTTCTGCTCGACAGACACTTTACTCAACTGAATTAAAGTCTCTTGGAACCATATTTCATCTTGATAATTTCCTCCTTGAAGGTACAATATATTAGCTATTTGTTCTTGAATCTCTGGAAAAGACTCCTTTGATAGCATTCGTACAGCAAGTTGTGCACGTTTTGATTTAGAAATAAGACGCCCATAAGATTGAATTAAAGCTAGGCGTAACTGTATACGAAACTCTTGTTGAAGTAACTTATCAAACTTATCAAGGGTATAATTTAATAAATTTTCAGTAGTCTTCTCATAAGGAAGTAAACCACAAATACTAATGCCGGCTTTGATTAACGATTCTTCAGGCGAATCCATTAATTCAACTGCTCTATTATAAACGTTAACTATACCTTCCTTATGAACAAGAGCAGTAGCGACTGATTTTAAAAGCCAAACAGCTTTGAATTTCGGATTCCTTGTCCACATCTCCCACAATTCTTGACCTACTTTAGAATTTTTTTTTACAAGTACATCCACAACCTCTGTTAAAACATCTATTGAAGAAATATTCGCATTGTGCATCTCTTCAAAGAAAACCACTATAGACTTAGTATCTAATTGGAGATAGGGTAAAAGACTTGAAACTATTTTTAGTAGAGTCCAATGGACTCTCTGATTCCCCACTTTCACACTTGAAATAAGTGACTTAAGTATGTCCTTTTCATACATCCGATTTAATATAATGAGTAACATAACTTCTGTATAACGCAACATTTCAGATGGTTCGAATTCCCAATTTAGATATTCAATTTGAGCCCAGAACTCATCTTCTTTCTCCCATAATGTTTCAAAACGAATTGTAATTAGTGACCTTGCTAAAAAAAACAAAAGATATTGCGGATATACAAAGGATATTCCGTCAGGAGTCCTAATTAAAATATTTTCTTTAATAGCCACACTGGTTTCTTCACAATCCAAGTCTTGTGGCAAAGTTATAATTGAAGAATTGGACTTACTAACATACTGAGCAATTTCGCCAAGTATTCTTGCCGCTTCTTCATTATCAATGGTGAATTTCACAATAGTTTCTAGCATTAAATCGTCAATTTCAAGCATACTCTCTGAACACTCCCCATCTGTAGCTATTTAAACTTCTACAAGAATATCGAACTCCCTTATAAATTAGGGGTTACTTAAGCTTACAACTTAAAAATTTGAAGTGTGATATCATTATACTATAAATGGGAATTTTCAAAGAACCTAATTTCTATCATCAATTAAAAGGTTACTTGGGTTGATGTTTACATCTGCGAATTCAATAGGGCATCTTAAATGAGTAGCAAATTTTTTCTCTCCATATCTTATACAGTCAATATCCATGAGAACCACATCATACAATTTTTCTTAAACAATTCTGCATTTCCTTCTGGGTCGAGCTCTTTTCCATTAAGCAGTTCTCTTCAAAACCCAAGCCTTAGCAAAATAAAAAGAAGCCAGTGCATAAACGGCTTTACGCATTGGCCTCTTTTACCACAACCTATTCCGAATAAATTCCCGCTCCGCTTTCTTCAATTGCTTTAACGAATTTTCAAAAAAATAAGGAAACCTACCTCTAAGCTCAATCAGCTTATCAACCTCTCCCAAGGCGATAGCTTCCTTAATAGCAGGTATCCACTTCTCATGAACAATGCCCCAACTTTCTGCTTGAAGAAGCTCGTCAATCAGCATAGGCAACTTAGAATTAGACTTCTCATAACTCTCTCCTAGCCGACTTTATTTGTTCGAAGATCAACTTCTCCTTAGTCTGTATAGGTTCTGTCTTATGTTCTAATACTTCTATGAGCATCGCAGCTCCCGTTCTGAAACCAAGTGTATAGGCAGAAGCGGATGAGATAGAGATCAGTAGACTGTTCAGATCCATGACTTCTTCGAGGACGGTGAAATCTTCTGGAGACAGCTTTTCTTGCAGGATGTGTATACGCTCCGAGATTAGCTTAGAGTTCTGTGCATACTCGGGATCATTGAAACAGATTTGTTCGTTTGGGCAGATTTTTCCGTAATATAGATTTTCTAAAAGACTCACTTACACCCCTCCCGAATCATATTCTCTTTGATTATCTTAGCGAATTTTCCGCTAAAAATCAATAGCGAATAATTCGCTAAGATATGCTTGCGTTGGAGGTGTTCAAATATGTATCAACGTATCCGGGATTTACGCGAAGATAAGGATTTAACGCAAACTCAAATGGCGGAGTATTTGCAATGCAGCCAGCGAATCTATAGTAATTATGAACGCGGTGATGTTGATATCCCCACTGCGATTCTAATCAAGCTGGCAGACTTCCATATGACCAGTACTGACTATTTACTTAACCGGACGAACCAAAAGAAACCTTACTCCAAAAGTTAGACTAATATTCGTGGGCGCCATAAACTAAGTTTATGGCGCTTTCTAAAAATTTGGGAGGGGTAAATTATGAAGAAACTTCTTTTCATTATATCCATTTGTATTCTTTTAATAGGATGTTCAAATAGCAAAGTTACAAGCAGCAACAATAACATGTCTAATAGCGATCCAGTGACTTGGCTCACAATTGATGGTAAGAAATACTTTTATACCACTACTTAAGACAGTATGGATGAGACCACTCTAGTGAATACTGGAGAAGTAACTGACAAGGAAGATGGAATTCAACTTGGTCTTAAAATCTACAAAAGCAATGTCTTCGAAGACCGTTACTTCATAAAAAGCCAAGATTATGAAAACGCATGGAGAGAGTATAAATTACGCGATTAACATTGTTCATATCAACACATGTTTTACACTTCCAGCCCTAACCGCAAAGCCAATCCTGCGGAGAATTCTTTTTGTGACTCCAGTTGCAATTCATTATACACTCTGGTCATACGTGCCTGTGCTTGTTCCATATCACCTGTTAAGCGATAGAGTGCAGTTAAGTGATGCGGGTTCTCATATGTTCCAGCTTTCTCCCTTAGCTCCATTACCCGAATGACATCTTTAACCTTTTCAAACTGCTGCAGGTGAGGAAGTATATACTCTGAAATGTCTTTCGTTATTCTTCGTTTAAGTTCCTCAACGCTCGAATCAGGGGTCAACTTATACCAATTATCATTGTTCGTTAGTTCAGTACCGCGTATCTGTAGAACTGAACTTGTGACTGTTGGAAAAGATGGTTTTGGGTATAAATAAACTATTCCAAATAATTCCTCTACGTAAATACCTGTATTGAAACAGAATTCAACCTCATCTTGCGTGTTCCACTTGGATGACTGAATGTTAACCACCGCAGAGAAGGCAGGATTTAGGTAAGCGTAGTTATTTCCTTGTTTCTTATACCCTTCTCCTTTAAACAAAGGCACAATGGTTTCTTTGACAACATCCTTAAGTATTTCCTGCGTTCCCACTCCCCTACCCTCCAAAACTATTCAAATCCCCAAATTCTCATTCACATACAGCTCGCTAGGTTGAATTCGATGCTTACCTGTGTGTAACAGCTCTGGCAAACGCCCTATGCGCTCAGCCAAGCTGGATAGTTGTTGCTCATGGAAATAAGCTAAGCCCGTATGAATCCGGTCCTGAAAAGGCTCAAGCCATCTCGCATCCAAGCTATCCGGGCCGAAATACACCCCGAGCAGAGAGCCTGCTGTTGCTCCGAAGCTGTCGGTATCGTTGCCTTGCATGACCTGTTTGCATATCCCGTCACCAGCATTCTCTGCGAAGCGAAATGTATTGATCAAGGTTCCGATTTCCTGATACACCTGACAGTGGGAATGAGTCGCATACTTCTGATGAATGCCCTGATACGCTTCCAGCCAGTGATCTGCATTCGCTACGATCTGGAGACAATCCGCAGTAATCTCATAGAATCGGCTCCTTCTAGGGACGAACTGCAGTGCAGTTCTTATGATTTCAAGCGGATCGCGCAGCACGTGTGCGGCTGCAATTGCAGCGGCAATGAACATCGTGGCATAGATTCCCGTCCGCCGATGTGTAAAACTGGCATCACGCCAAGCCAGCTCGGCCGCAAGCGCAGGTTGACCAGGGCAGGCATAGCCGTAAGCATCTGCACGAATTGCCGCCCCGCATAGTTCGGTATCTTGCACCAGGAAGTCGGGCCAAGACTCTATTTCAGAATGATTAAAGGGTTCCCTGTCATGCTCCAAATAGCTCATCCCCGACCGAACCAGGATGGCCCTCTCCGGCCCCCAGGTTGTACTTATCGGAAGATGATTGATCCATAAATCTCTTAGATTTCTTTTCGTAAAACCCTTACCAAATTGCTCTAACGCCATCATTCCCATTAAGGTGTAGTTGATATCATCGTCAGGTGCCACATAACGAATCCGCCCCCGCGTGGTCTCGAACCAGGACCAATGACGACGATCCAACGCATGGAGAGCTTGTTCCGAAATATAATCATTCAGCGGCCATTCCCCTACAGCGGTTAACGCTTGACGTAATTCCGACAAGGTGGGATTGACCTCAATCGGCTTGCCCAGCATTGAACCACAGACTGAAGCGAGGAAGCCTGCCTCTACACGTTTAGCACTGTCCTTCAGATTCAAGACTCCGATCTGGCCTAAAGGTCTATCCGGGTCGCATTCCCTCCATATCTCCTCCAAATCGTCCGGCTCATAGTAGGGCCAGTTGTCCCGCATTGGAATGTCAGCCAAGCTATGGGCGAATTCCAGATAAGCATCATAGCTTGCCGGAAGCTGTTCCAACCGGGCCAAAAAACCGGAGGTTTGATGCCCCTGAGCAAATTTATTACGCAAAATTCCCTCTAATTGATGTTTCAGAAACGTTAGTGATGGCAGCATGTTGTATCTCCTTTATTTTGATTATCACAAAACCCCAGCAACTTAGAAAAATAAACGGATTTCAAAAGTTCACTGTTTATCGCTTGAATCTCCTTAATAAATTCAATAATTCTAGTTCTTATCTCATTAATAAATTCACTTTTGTGTACTCTATTTCCTAGTAGTTCGAGTCGATTTACAGAGCAATTCAGAGCTTTTAAATTTCATTTTTCCGGTCTTCCCTTATCCTTTCTAATGCTCTTTTGGCTGCTATTTTCCCATTATGCATTCCGTTTTTGGAGATCTTCACCAGCTTTTCCTTAGCTGGTATATAAGTATGAAATCCAATAATCTCACATGCTCTTTCTTGAACAAACATATCTTCATCGTCTAGATATTTTATGATGGAATTAAGATTTCCTTTTGGCGTTAATGCCATAATCGAAAAAATATACTGACAGCGAATATCATCGCTTATAATTTGGTCAGAGCTTATCATTCGATTCAACTCGTCAATACAAGCGAGGTCTTCATTCATTTCAGTTTGACTAACTTCAAATTCTGCTGGATAGTCTTTATTCAAATCATGCCAATCCAGATCAGGATATTCTTCGATTTTCGTTATAAATGAACGTATACTTCTAAAGGCCGGAGATACATCCGTTTCCTCATGATCGATATAACATATCCTGTATTTGCATGCGCCTTGTACGTACAAGCCAATATAGTTTGAATGATCGTCACTCCACAAAGGAATCATATCCCGATAAGCCTCTATTTTGGACATATAATCAACTAATTCAACAATTTCGTCAGCTTCCATTAATCTCAAAAAGTAGTTTTGATCCTTTTGTTTCTCCTTGTGCAGCTCCAACTCCTCAACTAATGCAACAGGCAATGAAAGGCCAAGTCTGTGAATAAGATCTGTAAACATGCGACTACTCCTCATAAAATAGTTTTTCACAACCTAGTGTCACTTTCAATCCAAATCGAATACTTCATTTCATTCACCCTAGCCCCTCCCCAATCCTGCCTCACAAAATAAACACAACCGCAATCACCAGATACGAATACCGCACATTCTTTCTCAATATTATGTATATCGTTCCGTAAAGTAGTGACATAAAGAATGCATAAGCACCCGTCGGTCCGCCCTGGAGCAGAATGTGGATCAGGCCCCAAGTGAGTGCGAGGAACATCCCGCCGTAGGGCAGACCGTCTCTTTTAAAAAGCACTTCACCGAACTTTTGACCAAACGCAATCGTCAGCAGAATCAAGCCCGCTTCAAACAAGTAATAGATATTCTGAAATACGAATCTCACCACGTCCTTGTACTCCTGAACCGGCTTAAAGCCCTCCCATACGACAGTTGTCGTTGCAATGGCGATCACCGAAACCACCACCGCGAGCAACCATCCCCTGGAATCTGGCTCAGCGTTCAACCTCATGATGTCAAAATCGTGTTTCCGCTTGGAGAGCCTGATCAGAAATACGGCCATACTCCCCCACAACAAGCAGGTAATTCCCCAGTGAATACATTGATGAAGCAGCGTATAATCAGAACTTTTCACCCCCAAGACGGATGGTAATATCATCAACAATACCACTTCAAGACCAAACCCTGCAAACGCATACAATGCTAAAGACAGATAATCGCTCGCTCCAACCTTCTTCTCCACCATCCCGGCATCCCCCATCATCCGCATCCTCCAGTTCAACTTAATTCACCTTCATGTGGAAAAACCTCATCCTGCCACGCTCACCAATCTACACCGCTAATCCCCCTCATACTTCCTCATAATCCCCCGCACATATGCCTTGAACCCATTCCGTATCTCTGGCGGCCCCAGCACTTCACACTTATCTCCAAAAGCAAGCAGCCGGTCGTAGCCATAGTCATTCGCAATAATAGGATACTTGGCCCAGCAGTGGTGTTCATCCACCCGCAGGATATGGTCGGCGCCGAACCGTTCGATCACCCGATCCATGACAGAGCGGTCCAGCCGGACCGTAACCTCCACCCATCCCTGGTTCAGCCAATCTCCTCCGTCCATGGGGAGAGGGGTGAATGCTCTCGGAACGAACTGCTCCTTCGTCACTTGGAGACCGCTCATTCTGGCCAGCTTGAAGATACGGTAGCCCTGCTTGACCAGACAATAGGCTTGCAAGTACCAGCTCCTCTCCTTGAAAACCACCTGATACGGCTCCACCCGCCGTTCACTGCTCTGCCCCCGCGCATCCGTATACGCAAAAGCCAGCACAGCGTGCTCATTCATCGCCGTCTCGATCATCCCGAACAGGCTGCGCAGCGACTCGTTTCCTTGATTCAAGGACAGATCCATGACGAACGGCGCATTCGGCTGGCCCTCTGCATTGTCCGGGTAGAGAGCGTTCAACTTCTCCGCTACATACACCATTTCCCTTCTTCCAAAAAGCTGCTTGTAGCTGTGCAATCCATTCTGCAGGTTCTGAATTTCTTGCGGGGTGAACAGGGTTTTGCCCACTTTGTAGGATTTCATCAAGCCGACACCGCCCCACGCTCCCATAAGCGTATAGATGGGCAGGCCGGCTCTATTCAGCGTTTCAATATCCCGGTAAATCGTTCGTCTGCTGACTTCGAGACGCTCTGCTAACTCGCGCGCACTAATCTGCTCATGCTCCAGCAGGATCATAATTAGCGCAATCAAGCGATCCATTTTCATGATGACCACCTCTAATCAAGTATGCCATACAGGTGTCACAGTTGGTAGATTATGCTTGCTTGGAATACACCAATCCCACTATCCAGGAGGTACATTGTCATGATTTCGACCAGAATTGAAACGAAGGAAGCATTCCGCATCATTGGGTTCAAGGCCACACTAAGTGAAGATGGAGCAGTGCACGATCCAGCGTATTCTCCGCTCAAAACGGCTTTTTTCAAAAGCACGCTGGAGAACGGGAGGAGAGTATTTGGTGTTGTCGGGTCAGGGCGGCTTGTCGCGTCTCGCGTTTGACCGGCTGGAGGATGAGGCATTCGATGCCATCCTGAACGATAATTATGAGTATGTGTATACCGGACACCCGATCGCGGAGGTACTAACCAATGGCAATCCTATGGATGCCGAAGTTGAAGTATGGGTGCCGGTGAAGAAGCGGTAGGCAAATTGAGGATTAAGCTTGAGGAAATAACATTGGGCTGTAGGTAGAAGCAACTTCGTTGCGTTGGAGCGTGTTGGATCAGCGGCACTCAGAATTTGAGGAGTAGCTGATCCAGCGCTCAATCATCTGCTCATGTCTAGCGGCTTTCGCGCAGACCAGCCCAGTACGTTAAGGTGTAGGCGTATAGGATGATAAAGGCAATTATACTTAGGACAACGGGGATAACAAAATTCATGTTAAGCAGAGACGTCATATTTAGCTGCACTACGGATAACAGGATAACGAACAAGAAGCTTGCTGTAATCATATAATTCGACCAGGCACGGCGGTAAGTTAAGTCTTCCCTAACCTGCTGCTTCCCTCTGCGCATTCTCCAATATTCATATATGAACAGAAGGATTCCTAACACCTGCATGATCGTAGGTATAAACACGATACTATAAGATTTATCTATATAGCGGTCTACGGTCCAACTGCCGTTGAAATGGACCGGAAGCTGGTCAGGAATCAGATCGTAGTTGCGCAGCACTGTTACAATACTAACCACAATAATAACAGCATGAATGAGGAACCAATGACTGGGCAGGCCAACATTTCCGTTCCGCAATCCTGGTTCCATGACCGATGATTCGGGAGCAGCAGGCAGCATAGGCAGTACGCTTTTCATTTTCAAATGATACCTGATGTTAATGACCAGAGAGATTACGAGCATAGCGAGTGCATAAGTAATAATGATCCAACTAATTTGTCTCGAATGTTCATCACTGTAAATTAAGCATAGAATGCCAACTATGAACAGGATGGTATGTAAAATTGCACTAATCCTAGCATACGACTTCCGCATCTGACGCAGCGGCTCACTGTGGAATTGGACAGCGCTGACGGTGACTCCGAAACTAATCGTCTCTTTTGTTAAATACGGCATACTCACGATGAGTACAATGGAAGGTACAAATACCAGGATAAATATTATAACAGGCAGTATCGTCATATCATTCACCTCATTCTACATACGTATTATTTTACATAGTCCTCGAAAGTGATCTTATACTCAATAGAAGTTGAAGCCCTCAATTTCCGCACAATGCAATCCCCCTACCATATTATGGTGTACGTATCACATGCTAAGAAAGTTTCATCCGAGGCCTATCGGCAGCATACCTTCTTCGGTGTAATGCTTCAAGCTTGAAGATCTGGAGGCGTTAGAATTACTTCATGTATTAAATTCAATTGTCTTTCCCTCTCCTTTGTTGAAGAATCTGTGGAGTTATCAGTTAATACATTTGTTGCCTTTATTGCGTAATCACTGCTAACTAAAGCATGTCCTCTCATATGTCCTGTTGCAATGGCTTGGGCAAATGAACGTGCAGAATACTTGCTAACGTCTGATTTGGATTCTTTCGCCAATTCATTAACTACAAATCCAACTTTCCGTAAATCGGAGGCTCTAATGCTTCCGTCTATTCGTTTTTGTAAAGTTTCTATCCCTAAATGTATTCGTGAGTCATCTTTTAAATGGTCGTCTAAGTAATCCAAGTACGGAGTTGCTACTTTTAAAGTCCATTGAGCAACTAACTTCTGCGGTATTTTTTCAAGAGCCTCTTCAATTTTATTGCGCAATTCGGTGTTATCTATAATTTTTATTTTAGGGTTACTATGCTTGAATTCTGTTTGTTCTTCTTTTAATTTTTGCTCATGTTTATTCCATGCGTAATCTTCTAATTTCACTCAATTCACTCCTATTAAACTACAAAAGATTTAATTGGAAAACGAAACCATAGCCTCAATTCCTTATCGTATTACAATCATAAGGTAACCGCAGCGTCACAGCAATTCTTTAATCGAAACCTGATACAACATATCATCTGCACAGAACAGCACGAGATCTTCCCGAAAATCTTGCGTGACTGGCACAAGAGGCTCAGATTTTTCATTCAGAAACTGTATCTTATGCCCTTTGGTCATGCTTGCTTTTTCATGTTTTTTGATATAATAGTCTCCGTGTTTGCCGTAACCGCCATCGAACAAGAAGTGACAACCATCCGTGCAGAACCCGGCCGAACCGGAAATCTCAGGATTGATAAATGTGACCTTGGGCTGAGTGGGTCCGCCTGAGATACAGCCGAGCAAAAAGTCCGTATAATAATAAAACCAGACCTCGTCTTCACGGACCACATTCAAAGCGTAACAATCGGCAATATCCGACACATGATCTTCGTATACTTTGTTGCCATGCTCATCCCAGGCCACCAGGCCATGTTCACCGACAGGCTGATCCCACCCGTTGTTCCCGAACACGCCTTCGTCAAAATAACTGGTCCAGATGGTACCTTTCTCCGTCACTTGAACATTCTGAATCCCGTCTCCAAGCAGGAACTCACGGACAGTACGTCCTGTATAATCACATACTTTGGCGTTCAGATCATATTTACCTGCACCATAATACGTACTGCGTGCACCAACCAGCAGCAGATGTCTGCGAAGCGGCTGAACATAATGATAATTGAAATGCTGATCCTCTATGATAATTTCATCGATATAATCTTTACTTTCTACCATCAAAACCTTGTAAGTATGCGGTTGCTTCAAAGCCGGTTGGACGAACATTCCGCGCTTCCGTTCCGGGATCTGGTTAATCAGCAGGACATATACGCAGCCATCCCCACCTAATTGAGCCGAGACGATCTTGAACCCTTCAGTATACTCCGAAATATCTGCAAAAGGCTGCAGCGTCACTGTTTTATGAAACATGCCAATTCCTCCTTAAGAGCTGGTGTAAAACCATCCTCTGTTCTATTACCGTATTATGTCAGAGTAGATGGAACCAGAACATGGCGGAAGTATGGCGAAGCTTAGGAAAAAACGAAAAGACGCTAACATGGAGTTAGCGTCTTTATCGATTCAACTCAGTTTATACCATAATCTAAAGAGTAATTTTCAACATGCTGTTTGCTCCCTTTTGAAACTCGTACCGGGCCGTTATTTCTTCAGTTGAACAACCCTGTTGATGTAAAAAGGTGAGCAGCTCATCCAATTGACGATATCTCTCTCCTGAAAGGCTGACTAAAGGAAAAATCCGAATTTCCTGTTTGGTTACCCGAAGTAGCTCTTGGATCGTTTGCCTATGGAAATCAAAATCAAGCCGATCTGAATACATAAACAAAAAGTGTGCAGACAGTGTCATATCAAATTGTTTATCCTTGAATGGGAGCGTAGGCAGCGCCGAGGCGATATAACGCCCGGGATGGTTTTTCATATCCTCTGCACAATCAGTTAAGGCGCGGGATCGATGTTGTTTCAGTTCGTCAACGGATTGGAAATAATCCCATACGTAGTTGGTTTGGGCACTTTCCATTTTGGTCATGGCGTGTTCCAAGTCGTTCATGCCTTTTGTGTAAAGATCTTCATTGTCATGAAAATAAGCGATATCCGTTGCTGTTACGTCGGCACCTAGTTTATTCGCATAGGCCGTGAACGAACATGCTCCAGCGGGGCAATCCAGAATGGACCGTCCCTTCAATTCCGTCTGTGTTAAGTTAAACATGGACATATACTCTTCAAATGTACGTCCAATAAACACGATACGGCTTAAATCCAATTTACTCTCTCTGCTCATCTCAGCTCACCTTTCCTCTACTCATCTAATCTTACCCGATCTTCATACAATAACACCTGATCATCCGGCAGCTCTGCATTATGATGAAAATGCCCAAAGAACCATTTCCCATAGTCCAGTCTGAACTTAATTTCGTTGAAATACGTGTGCATGGGGTCAACTTCCACATTCGTACGATAACGCCCTTTGATCCACTGAAGCGCATCATAGGAGCAAGTGTGCGTCAACACATAGTCCACTCTCCACTGGTTCTTTTCCAGATTGCGGATGCCTTCCTGGTATTCTTCCGGGCTTGGCATTTCGCGCTCCCACCAGGATACGCCAACCTTCCTGTACTCCTTATCATGTGAAGCCGCCCCGCCAAAGGCGAAAAAGCTTTTCCCTTCGAGCTCAAAGACTTGGCCGCGCATTAAATGAATGATACTAGGAGTAATGTGACGCACCCGACCGCCGTTCCATTCGAAGACTGGGTAGGATTCGAGCAGATCAAAGTTCTCGTGATTCCCGTCAATAAACAGGGTGGTCCATGGTTTCTCAGTAAGCCATTTTAGCCAAAAGCGATCCTCCGCGTCATCTGCCCACAACAAGCCGAAATCCCCTACGATTATGACATAATCCTGCTTCGTCAGCGTCCTGCCTTCAGGGAAATTCCTTGAATTAAAACGGCTGGCCACACTGATGGAACCGTGAATGTCGCCTGTTATGTAGATCATAGAATGTGCCCCTTTCAGAGAGCGTTTGATTGGATCACAAAAGCATAGTTCTTCTCCTGCTTCTCCCAGATTGCATTTATGATAAAACCTCTAAATTCCTTTTTATCTTTTTCATAGTAAGAGCTTAAAGCAGAAGCGATGTGCGTGTCTAAATTGAAGCTATACACACCTTTCTTTGTAACATAGGGGACATCGGTGATTTCTTTGGATGTATATAAATAATCTCCATTAGCATCAAGTAATCCATCGCTTATGGAAAGTGTATCTGGCGGATTCGATCCAAAATCAATTAAAATCTCTTCGCCATTTTTCAAATATTGAATGTCTGAAGGATTCTTTTTCTCGAATGCAAAGGAAAACGGTGAAGCCTTCTGATCGGATAAAGAAGCCTTTTGCTCACTATTTAGAGTCGCATATTTAATATTTTCTTTTCCGCCAAGAATGGTAACGCTACTCTTAGGACTACCATCACACCCGGTAAATGCTACAAGTAATGAACTTAAAAGCATACTCAATATTATTTTTTTACAGCGATTAATAAGGATCATCTCCTTCTTTATAGTCAACGCCAATGTCTGCCTGCCAGAATCATAGACAGAACGCAGCTAATCGAAGCCAGCCCCATCCACAGCAATACCGAATAGGACATCCATACACTAATCATAGTGTAATTGTAGTTTACCAAAAAAGGCCAGCCTAGCACCAATAGTAACAACAGCGCTCTGATAAACAGGGTAACACGGGCCTTGATCTTTTGGCGGCGGATTCCCTTCTCTGTGGCAAAATCGCTTCTCCCTCCTGCCAGCCGGATGAGCTTAAACGCAATCCCAATCACAGTTAACACTACTAAAAGCGAACCTATTCCGTCCATTAGGATATAGGTGTCGTCATACTTGAAGGTCTCCATCGGCTGCCCTTGCATCTGGTCATAGATATTCTGGGCAATCAGCGTAGGTGCGGTAGAGTTTAGATTAGCCAGCACGAATACCCCCTCCTTCCGTTCGGGATCGATGATCGCCTGGGAAGAATAATTCGGGTTAATGCCGCTATGACGGATCACCCTCGTCTCCCGGTCTTGGCTCCAGCCGAAGGCATAGAATTGGTTCTCAGCTTCATGCCCCGTTGTACGAAGGTCCGGCTCATGGGATTGTTGAATGGCCTTTCTTAGATTATCCGGCACCTCTCCGCTTCCCATCTGAGCGTTGACCCAGTGCTGCAAATCCTTAAGATTGGTCACCAGATACCCTGCGGCTATATTTCCGTAGTATCTGGGAGCATCGTAGGCCATGCTTTTGCCAAAAAACACCCGATAACCCTGTGCAAGCTTCTCCGGCTTCCATTCCTGTCCTGTCGAGAAATAGCTGTCGTTCATCCCTAGCGGCTTAAGGATCTGCTGCGTCACATAATCCTGATAACTCCGCCCTGTAACTCGCTCAATGATCGCTGCCAGGATATCGTAATTCACTGTTGCATACTGATAGGCACTGCCTGGATTAGTATCCAGCGCAAGGCTGGAGATTTTATGTATGGTCGCTGCAAGCTGCTCCTTATCTGAACCTTCAGGGATCAGGCGGATGCTCCATGACGGTATTCCGCTGGTATGTGAGAGTAGCTGGTTAATGGTGATCTTAACCTTCCCCCCCTTATAGGTCGGAGCGAACTCTGGCAGATATTGCGAGACGTCATCGGTATAAGCCAAAGCCCCCTGATTCTGTAGCATAATCACAGCAAGCGCCGTAAACGCCTTAGTCGTTGAGCCTAACTCAAAAAGCGAGTCCGCTGTGACCTCCTTATCCTGCGCCTTATCGGCGTAGCCGTAGGTTTTGAATTCTGTTTTGCCGCCTGTGGCGGATAGAATTGCTACCCCTGGAGTCGCTGTCTTGTCCATGATGCTCTGTACCATAGCGGACTCACTGTCAACCTTTCCTGAGGTCAAAAGCGTTCTAATCTCATGCCGGCATGCAGCCGCAGCAAGGATTAGGATTAGCAGCATGGCAATGCCTTTCAGCAGCATTTCTTTTCTTCGCGTTGTCTTCTTCATGATTAAGCTCCTTCAAGATCTGTCGTCTGGTTCAAGATGTACTTAACTAGTAAGACGTATTGACGCAGCCGTTCCCTGCACAACGAGGGTAAATCCAAAAGCTTGCCTTGACCTTGAAGTATACTTCAACCCTTATAGTGAAATATAGTTAATGGTACACTTAAAAAACGGGCAAATATGCTTATAACGAGAGAGGTAGACTATGAGAAGTCAATTAAATCGAGAATTGTCGGGGATTGTATTCCTGATTCTAGCGCTTGGTGCTTCTGTATTGATCGGGAAAGAAATGTCGTTCGCTGTACTAGCAATAATCGTACTTTTGGCACAATTAGGAATTTATACTTTTCACTTCAAAAAAAGAGGTAAACTGTTTTGGCTCTATGCTGTTGCCCTGATAACCGAGATTTTATTCTTGGCCACTAAGGAGTTTTGGATATTCGCATTTGCTATTCTACTGCTAATTGTAGCAGGGGTGTGGAATGTGTATTTTGCTGGTGAAGTGCGTAAGAGCGGGAAGGTTTTTCTAGTGGTTCGGAGAGTGTTGTTCGGAATTGTAGCTTTAGTTGCCAGTGTGGTTTGGATCGTTAACCTATATGTTCAGCCTATTACGGGGTCTGTTACTCTGCCAGCTGAATTAACTGCTGAAATCAACAATGACCAGCTTGATTCTTCAACCACCATGTTGGACAATATTGAAAAAATGAATTCCTTTGGCAGCCGTACAACGGGATCTGAAGGTCACAATCAGTTCATTGCATGGTTACAGCAGCAGGTGACGGATATGGGCCTTACTGTGTACCGTGATAAGTATACTTTTGATCGCTGGGAAGAGAAGAACAGCTCTGTAATCCTTGATAACCAGGAAATTCATGTATCCTCTGCGTTTCCTTACTCTGGCGAGACCGATACAAATGGAGTTACCGGAGAGTTTGTCTACACCAAACCTGGTAAATATGAGGAAGCCAAGGGCAAAATAGCCGTCGTTGAAATCAAGAACTTTAAGAATTTCCCCATGGCACTGGTGATGAATATACGCGAAAAATTTCGGGCACCGGGCGGTATTCCTTCAGATGAGGGCGATCTGGTCCTTACCACAGCTTTGAAGCATGCTAAATTGGACGAAGCCAAGGAACAGGGCGTCAGAGCAGTCATTATCGTCTGGGATGGCGTTTCAGATGAAAAGGCTGAGAAGCAATACCTCCCCTTCACCGAGCATTATTTCGGAATTCCAGCCGTTTGGGTCAATAAAACAGATGGGCAGAAAGTGGTCAATGCAGCTAAGGAACATAAGGCGGGCACAGTGATTTTAGAGGCAGAAACACAGAAAGATGCGCCGACCGAATCTTTTTATGTGAAAATTGAAGGAAAGAATAAAAAGGAATCGATCATTGTAAATACGCATACCGATGGTGTGAATGTGGTAGAAGAAGACGGTGCGATTGGCATGCTCTCCATGATTCGTTACCTGCAGCAGCAGGAGCAGCCAGAACGGACTATGATCTTCACCTTCGTAACAGGACATTTCAGATTGCCCGAATTCAAAGGTACCTCGCAGGCAACCTCAACCTGGATGCAGGCTCATCCTGAGCTGTGGGATGGTAAAGATGGACATCTGAAAGCCGTGGCAGGACTCACTGTAGAGCATCTGGGCAGCTTAGAATGGAAGGACAATGCTTCCGGACAATATGCACCGACTGGTAAAATAAGTACAGAATTCACCTACGCAGGGAATGAAAGGATGGAAGCCATTTGGATGAAAGCTGTTGAAGATAGAAATAACACCCGGACCGTTATCCTGCGCGGACATAATAAGTTTCAATTCGGTGAGAGTCAGCCCCTGTTCAATGCCGGGATTCCAATGATTGGACTGATCCCCATGCCAGATTATCTCCTGGTAGATAGCGCAGACAGAGAAATGGATAAATTCGATGTGAACCTGATGCACGAACAAGTCGGGTCTCTATTGAAGGCATTACAGCTTATGGATCTTACAGAGACTACGGAGTTGGGGACGGCAGATAAATATTCGTTTTTCTTTGGGCGGACGAAGTAGTTGAATGGTAACAGCTAACACCGAAAGCAAATTACAATGAGCGTAGTTATGGTATTATTATATTCGAGTTTTTGAGTCTAACAATTTTCTTATACCGGAGGGAAACATGGATATCACTGAATTTCAACAATGGGTTAGGGAATATTACAAGAATCGTAACTGGTCGGACTTAGATATATTTGTTCGTATTGGATTTCTTGCTGAAGAAACTGGGGAAGTCGCCCGCGCAATTCGTGCATTAGAGATTGGCAGGGATCGTCCAGACGAGGTTGCAGGCACATTTCAAGAGAATAAAGCTGAATTAACAGAAGAACTTGGAGATGTTCTAGGAAATCTCATTGTCATCGCCAATAAATATGATATATCGCTTGAAGATATCTTGATATCGCATAAGCAAAAGCTTCAGGCACGCTATTCAGAAAATTAAAATAAATGCAAAAATAGGAAGAAGGTATACACATGAAGCTTTGCGGAGTTTGTATTCTGACTGACAATGCGCCGCGCCTGGCTGCTTTTTATGAAATCGTGCTCAAGGAGTCTCCGGTTGTTGAAGGGCAGCATTATGGATTCGACAGCGCCCAGCTTGCGGTCTACAATCCAGGCCAAGTGAATGTGGTCAATGACAAGAATATGTCACTAATGTTCTATGCCCATGATGTCTTGGCTGAATATGACCGTCTCATGCAAGCCATCCCCGGCATCGGGATTACCTCTCCACCTGAGCGCAGACCGTGGGGCGCCTACTCCTTCTGGTTCCTTGACCCCGACGGCAATACGGTGAGCTTCATTGAGAAGAAGGATCTACCGTGATATACCAGTACACACCGTACTTATCGACGACTTCAGCACAGCAGGAGCTCCAGGGAAGGGCGCCTAACGGAAATAACACCGTGCCGCCCTTCGCTAGCATTTCATATGCCTTGTTCACTTCTTCTTCACGCTCAAAGTTAATCCCATAACTCATAGTTGGACGTGATCCCTCTAGTGATGATGAGCGCATGATATCCACAAAGCTATCATTATGTGATTCACTGACTGCAAATATCTCTTGTCCATCTCTAAGTAATGATGCGTGCATAAATGTGCCATCCGGGAATCTCTCATGATAGCCCAGGGTAAGTCCAAAGGCTTCTGAATAAAATGCTACAGCTTCAGTGGTATTCTTAATGTATAAGGTTGCTCCTAGTTTCATGGTGTGGACTCCTTATAAATCATTTCTTTCTTGCAATCTCAAAAACTTGGCCGCGAATTAAGCAGTTCGAAAACTCTTCTGTCCAAGATACATGTTCAGGATTATTTCGATCTAATACAATCTTCCCGCCTTTTCTAGGTAATCTTTTAGCAGTTTTAAGGAAAGACATACTAATACCTTCAGGTGTTTTATTCATTTAAGTCGACCTCCACTAAAAATCTATCACTATGATTAAGTTTACTTATAATTGTTCAGTATTATAACACGTAAGACTATGAAATACCATAAATTCCCACATGCTATTGGTATGTCCATTTAGGAATGAATAATGAAATTTTAACTTGATATTTCGCAATAAAAAACCGAAGATCCCCTACGCCCCGGTTCCTTCACTGCTAATTTATGCCTTAGTGATTACTCCCTCTCTCCGCTAAACACCTCAATCATCATTAACGCACCTATTTTGTACCCTTGGATAAAAGATAATGCCGAATGCAGCGAACAGGATTCACTATGTAGCTCCAGCAGTTCCTCGACCTGATCAAAATCTTCTTTTGGTAGTCTCTCTTTAAGCATCTCTAATGAATCAATAATCCGCTGATTAATCCTTCGAGATTCCGGATCGTTTGGCTTCATCCGCTCATTGGGACGCAAACTCCCATAATACAAATCCTCCAAAATCATGATTATCAGGCCTCCCTTTGAATGTGATCCGTATACTTGTGGACAATAGTGATCCCTACCAAATCAAGTTTAACTGATAAAGTGGGTATATATTGTTTTTTATGCAGTATTCGCATAGAATCACAACCTCAACAAAAACAAGACCATATGCCGATGTTTAAAGGAAATTAAATATATAGCTAGTGCGGCGCTTCATTAAGCTAACGGGCAGTTTAACGCAAAATTAATCAATGAAAAACGCGGACATGATCTGCCCGCGCTTTAAATATTCAGGAATTAGATGCCTTCAACGATACGCTTAGAGCGCAGTGATACTTGCTCTAATAACTCGTCTTCATCGATGGTGAGCAGCTGACGGCCCTGCATTAACACTTTTCCGTTAACGATGGTGGTGTCCACGTCCGCACCGTTGGCGCTGTATGCGAGCAGTGAATGGATGTTGTGTATCGGCTGCAAGTGGGGTTTTTTCATATCTACTAAGATGATATCTGCCTTCTTCCCGATTTCGAGCGTGCCCACCTCATGGGCGATGCGGAGCAACTGCGCACTTCCAGCCGTCGCCATGCGAAGAGCATCCATTGCGGGAAGCTTCGTGGGGTCCCCGTAATCCAACTTTTGCAGCCATGTTGCTGCCCGGATCTCCTCGAACATGTCTAACGTGGTGGCGCTGCCCGCCCCATCCGTGCCTAAACCAATTGTAATCCCTTGGTCAGCCATATCCTGAATCGGTGCTATGCCGCAGCCAAGCTTGAGATTGCTCACTGGATTATGGGACACTCCGCCCCGCATACTCTTCAGATAACCGATATCACGGCGATTTAGATGCACGCTATGTGCGAGGAGCACATGCGCCTGTTCAAACAGACCGAGGTGATACAAATATTCGGTTGGGGTCTGATTATGCTTTTCCCGAATCTGAATGACTTCCTCTTTCGTTTCGGCTAAATGAGTATGTAACGGTATGTCCTCCTGCTCCGCTAATTCGATAAGCTCTCTAAATGGCTGCGGAGGAACAGTGTAAGGGGAATGCGGACCTAGCATGGTCGTGATTCTGCCTTCCGCTGCACCGCTCCAGTGACGAACGAGATCAAGCGCCTCGGACATTCGCGGCCCTCCGTCATTTTCGAGGAAGGTGAGCCCCCGTGTTAAAGAAGCCCGCATACCGGCCTCTTCTACCGCTGCCGCGATTTCATTCATGTGAATGTACATGTCGGCGAAGGTTGTCGTACCCGATTTAATCATTTCCGCCATCGCGAGCTTTGCTCCCCAATAAATATCCTCTGGAGTCATGCGTGCTTCAGCAGGGAGCATTTTCTGGTTCAACCAATCCATAAGCTTCAAATCGTCGGAAAATCCCCGCAATAAGCTCATAGACGAGTGTTGGTGGGCGTTGATCAGCCCGGGCATTGCAGCCATCCCCCCGCCATGAATGATCACATCTGCCCCAGTAGATATAATGGACTGAATGTCCGCTATGCGGTCCCCGTCAATGAGAATATCCCCGATGTAGGGTTCCTCGTTTCCCATGGTTAAGATGGTCGAGCCTTTGATTAACGTCTTCATCGTGACAGCCTCCTTTTCTAGGGTTTATACTAAACCTTGACGTTAAGTGAGGGTCAAGAACATAAAGGGGTCTAGCTCATGAAAATAAAAGAAGTCGCTGATATGCTGAAAATATCGCAACGCGCGATTCGGTTTTACGAAGCCAAAGGTCTCATTGCTCCTTCCAAACAAGCTGACAATCAGTATCGGAGGTTTGACGAAGAAGATATTTGGCGCTTGCAGACAATCATTGCACTCAGGGAATCAGGAATGCCGGTTAGTGAGATTCGGACTGCATTGCTAGATATCGAAGACCAAGGAAACAGTCAATTACGATATTTGTTGGAGCTCCAGCGGTCCGTCATGTTCTCCAAGTGGGTGGAAATGCAGCAGATTATCGAGACAACAGACCAAATGATTGAAACTCTCAAGAATGACCAAGCACTTCCGCTTGACGACATTTACATTCTGGCGGAGGGTTCGAGAAGACTGAGGGAACAACGGACATGGAAGGATAAATGGGGGTATGACCGCTTAGCCGGCGTTCACGATCAGTTGGTTCAAGAGGACACACGGAAATATGGGGACTATGATGAGGCGCTGCGGCTCGTTGTGAAGTGGGTCTCGCCCATCCTTGGTGATAGGGGTTTGGACATTGGAACGGGTACGGGAAATTTAGCCGGCCGACTGATCCATGAAGGTGCGGTGATGGCTGGAGTGGATCAGTCCAACGAAATGTTAAAGAAGTGCCAGCGCAAATTTCCAGAGATGGAGACCAAGCTTGGTAATTTCCTGGCACTTCCGTACCTTGACGGGAAATTTGATTTTATTGTTTCGAGCTTTGCCCTGCATCATCTGACAAGTGACCAAATGCTGCTCTCTATTCAGGAGATGCGCAGGGTATTAAAACCTCACGGACGGATCTGCATCGCCGATTTGATGATTGACGGGGAAGGCAGCACAGCGCATGAAGGTGATGAGGATTCTGTTCTGCTCCCCAAGCTCATTGATTTATTAGAGGATAGCGGATGCATCACGAAGCACGTTAAAGTAAATAAACTGTTGCATGTTGTTTTAGCAGTACCTATCCGGTAAGCCAAAAAGCTTACCCCTGCGTCAAGGTTCACCAAGCCACAACTCCCTGCTCATCAAAAAAGCCGCCAGTTGGACCATCACTAGTTATTGTGGCAAGCTCCACTACAACGGAAGCTGCTTGTTCGACTGAACGATAGCCAGTATTACCATTTAAATCGGTAGCTGTAAATCCAGGGCAAACGGAGTTGATTTTAATAGGAGAATCGCTTAATTCTTTGGCTAAGGAAACGGTTAAAGCATTTACAGCCGTTTTAGAACTATTGTAGGCGAGCGAATTCGCATTATAAAATTCCGACGTTGAGTCTGAATTCAAGGTTAAGGAGCCTAAGGCGCTGGAAAGATTAACGATTCTTCCGGCAGAAGAATTTCTGAGCTGTGGAAGCATTGCTTTAGTGACAGAAAATACACCGAAAACGTTTGTCTCATACGTACTCTTGAGAACAGACAATTCCAGTTCAATTGGAGTGGTATTTTCTTCGAAAAACACGCCTGCATTATTAATCAAGATATCAAGCAATCCATACTCTTGCTCAATCCATTCTGCTGCGGAGAGAACGGAGCTGGGGTCCGTGACATCAAGAACCACTGTTTTAGCTGTAATTTTCTCCTTTTCCAATAACGTTACGGCCTCATGTCCTTTATTTTCGCTTCTTGCTCCTATTAAAATCTCATACCCCATAGTTCCCAATTGCCTTGCTGTCTCAAAACCGATACCTTTGTTTCCACCTGTAATTAATACGATCTTAGATTTATTCATAAAATTGCCTCCCTATTCTTGTTTTAATACGGCTGCGTTTACCGCATGAGATAAGAATATCAAGGAGACGAATACATTTCTTTGCCTACAAGCTCATTCTATTTGTTTATTTAGCTCATTTCCAAGCCCCTTTAGGCATCCTTCTCCAACCTCAGCTGCCGTCTAAACTCTGACGGTGGAAGTCCGAATCTTTCTTTGAATACTTTGGAAAAGTGAGCGATATTTTCGAATCCGGTCGAAAAACAGATATCCGTAACAGATAACGCTGTTTCCGCTAACAGTGCCTTGGCTTTATCTAGCCTTCGATTGCGAACCCATTTGAGCGGGGAGGTGTTGTATATTGCTTGAAAATCCCTTTTGAACGCCGCCAGGCTTCTGCCAGACAAATAGGCCAAGTCGTTAAGGGAAACGGGATTCATGAAGTTCTCCTCCATGATCTTTGTGATGCTGCCTCTGTCCTTGCTTATGGGTTGCATCATTTGATGCAACAAACGATCATTCGAATCTGCTATATGAAACAGCAATTCCATCAGTTTCACACGAACCAGTCCTTCTTTGACGTCGTCAGGGTTCTCGAAATAGGGTTTTAACGACTCGATATAGCTTCCAATGCGGTCATTGATCGGAAAGACTGTTATCGGAACAACATCATTCACGGGATAAAGCGGGTTTAAACCGGCGAATTTGAGAAATTCATCTACGATCTTCTCGTTCAGGAAAAACATCATATAGTCGAGGATGTATTCGGAATCGGGTTCACCCGCTTTCTCGTACTCGACTCCCATTGATTTATGAATAAACATCATTTCGTTGCTCCGCATCGTATATTCTTGATCACCGAAGCGAACTGTATAGACACCCGACTTGACAATTAGCAGAAGATGATCCTGCAAAAAAAAGGTTCCTTTTATGCCTTGCGTGTAAAAGCAGATTTCGATAACGGACATCCCATCCAGCTTTAAGCTCCCTTTTTTATTCGGAAACTTTACCAGTTCATTAGGCACCTTGACCATTTTGCTTGATCTCATAGTCATGGACGTCCCGCCCTACTTGTACCTGCGATTGCTCTAGTTTCCATTTCTTAATCATCCTTTCGGTTATGCCAGTCTGCGCTTACGTTTCAACACTTATCCTTTTAGTATAACTGGAACCCGGCGAGAATACTTTGCTGAAAAGCTCAAACGACTTGTTCATTTAGCTCCAAACGAGCAAGTGCTATAATAGAATGAAAATAAAGGATTAGACTGTGCAAATGTGGGTATGTATTGTTATCACTAACCAGCACAAAAGGGGAGAATAAAACATGGGAGTTTCTGTCTATTACACTTGTACGAGAAATCATAACCTTACGGGCAGTGAGGAGCAGGAGATCAGGGCCATCATTGATAAATACAATGCGGGTTTTGAAATGAAGGATATTGGAGAAACATTTTATGTTTATGACTATGATCAGGATGAACCAACGGTGATCTTTGCAGGTTCGACAAAGCTACCCCTTTCAGACAATTTTGAAGATACATTGAATGCGCTGTATTATTGGTTGGCCTGTTTGACGGATATTAGAAGAAGTATTTCTAGTGGGGATTGGCATGTGCATCTAGATGATACGGATGCTGTTTGGGATGAGGAAACAGGTTGGAAAATGCCGGAAGGTTAGTATTCTAAGGTGGAATATGGTGTTATTCCATTTACATTGTTTTCCTTTGATGATATTAGAAGACACTAAGAAATTTTTCTCTGATTTTGTTTATTTTATAGCTCCAACCTTTTCAAATCTTTTACAGGATACTATTCAAAATCTTGAAGACCATTGGTATGAAGAATGCCGATGAAAAACAAAAAACGTAAGTTGAACGAAAACAGCAGCAGTCTAAGACTTATCCAGTCTTATTCTGCTGCTGTTCCTTTTGATGACTTGTTTTGGGTTAAACTACCGCCCCGCGTCTACACACATAGCACCTCATTCCCCAACCTTCTTCCTAAAACTAAACCGAGCCCCGCCCAGCTCCGAGCGGGAATAGGTCAGCTCTCCGTTCAATCGTGCCGCAATCTGGCGGCAGATAGCTAGCCCGAGACCTGTTACTCCGTTCGCTCCGGTATAGAAACGCTCGAAGACCGCTTCCCGCTCCTCCTCGGCCAGCCCCGGACCGTTATCTTCAATATGGATCGCCCATGCAGCTCCCGGAACCTCCGGGTCCACCCGGATGACCACCTGATCTGTGGTATGTCTAACCGCATTCTGTAACAGATTGACCAGGATACGGAACAGCTGCTCACCGGGAATCGTAGCTTGCAGGCTCTCGCCTTCCACGCTGAGCTTCAGGTCCCGCCGGGTGGCCTCGGGCATGAGAAGCATGGCGGCTTCTTCGGCCATGGTCCGCAGGTCAACGGCTGCGGCGGGCCAATGCTCGTCTACGGCTTCCAGCCGAGAGAGCTGGAGCAGCTTGTCTACCATATCTATCAAGCGCTGCGATTGGTTGGTGATCACCTCCAGGCCTTCCTCCTGCGTAACCACCTGATCCTGAATGGCGAACACGAAGCCGTGGATGGACATCAGGGGTGTTTTGAGCTCATGGGAGATATTCTGCAGGAATTCAATCTGGTTCCGCTGATGCTGCTGGATGCGCCCCGACATGGACTGGAAGGTGGTCATCAGCTCCCCGATCTCCGTCCGGTCCCCCTGCGGAAAAGGATTGCCCTGTGCATAGGAAGGCTCATATCGCCCAACGGCTTCCTTCAACCGGTTCAGCGGCCGCACCACCCGCGACACGGCGAACAGCCCGATCGCAAGAATCACAATAAAGCTGGCACCTATGGACAGCAAAGTGGTTCGCATCAGAGAGCCGTATAAGGCTCTCAGCGAGGACAGCGGCGAATAAATGAAGATTTCATCGGACAGCCCTCTCAGCTTTTCTTGCGCATATAATACCTTCCTGCCGTGCAGGAGGGCAATTCCCTTTTTCCCCGTAGGCGTGTAGTGCAGCTGCTTGCCTTCCTCCTTCTCATCGCTGGCGTCTATGATCTTCTGATCCGCATCCAGAATCATATAATCTGCGTTCATCATCAGTCCCTTGACGACATACTTGAACTGTGTGCTGCTGAGATTGTTAAGGTCACCATCGCTGAGCAGCTTCTGCGCCTTCCCCACCTGTCCGTGCAGCTCAGCCTTCACCTGATTCATCAGGATATCGTCGATCAGACGCACGAATAGCATCATCGTGATTGCAACAGTGACGAGCATGGCAATGCAGAGCGAAAACAGCATTTTACCGCGAATGGTCCGCATGGCTACACCTTCCGCACGGATGCCCGGTATCCGAAGCCCCACACCGTATCAATCAGGAGCGTGGAGTGGTGCTCGGCGAGCTTTTTGCGGATTCTTTTGACCACATCATCTACCACCCGGACATCCCCGAAAAAATCATATTCTCACACCTGCTGGAGCAGATGCTCACGCCCGAAGGGCCGTTCCAGGTGAGAGGCCAGGAAGAGCAGCAGATCGAATTCCCGTGAGGTCAAACTCACTTCCTCTGTATTCACCTTCACTGTCCGGTAATCCGCGTCAATCTCCACATTCCCGGACTTACAGACTTCCTTCGCCATTACCACCTGGGAGGTCTCCTTCGCAGCGGCATTACCCGCTCTAGCCAGACGCAGCATCGACTTCACCCGGCCCACCAGCTCACGCGGATTGAACGGCTTACTCAGAAAGTCACTGCAGCCCAGCTCCAGCCCCTGAATCCGGTCACTCTCCTCGCCCCGTGCAGAGATCATAATAATAGGAAGCTTGGTGAAGGTGCGCAGTTCGGTGAGCAGTGCCAGACCGTCAATGCCGGGCATCATAATGTCGAGGATCAGGCAATCCGGGTGCTCTGTACGCACATACTCAACCAGCGCGCGGCCATTCGAGAACGAAGTCACCTCGTACCCTTCCTTGCGCAAATATTCTGAGAGCAGCTGTAAAATGAACAGATCGTCGTCTACGACTACTATTTTCGCCATCACTTAATCCCCTCTACCGTCCTTAATCTAGCTCTATCATACAGGGTTATCTATGTAGATAAAAGACAGGACTCGTCATAAACCCCGTCTTCCTCTTCTTCGAAAAAGATGTAGAGCTCTGTTCTTACATATCCGCAGACTGACCGTCACAACATGTCTCACTCTTCAATAGTATAAAACTAAAGGAGGAGTGATTATGACTCGATGGGTTAGCAGATTCCTCTCATGCTTACTGGCTGCTGCAGTTCTAACACTGGGCATCCATATCGCCGCAGCTTCTGCTGTCAGCAAAGTGTCCATTACATCCACGACGGTCACCAAATCCGTTATCAAGGTCCGGCCTTACACCAGTAACCCGGCATTATCCAAGGAGCAGCAAGAGAAAGCGTATCGTAATTACAAAAATTTGACACGTGTCGTGATGATAGAAAAGTATGTACTGTCCGGTCAAGGGACCAAAACAAAGATTGGCATTGGTGCAGGCTTCATGTTACCTGGCGGATACATTGTCACTAATAATCACGTTGCCCCCGCCAGCTATAATGGGAAGAAATTACGCTTCCAAATTACTTTTTATGCGCAAAAATCGGACGGGTATCTGCTTGGCTCACTAGTGGCAACAGATCTCAAGGAAGACCTCTCCCTGCTGAAAATTGACGCTACAAAAATCCCCAAGACCTATCAAGACAGCTATTTCAAGGAGTTCAATCTTCAGCCTGCGGCAGGCGAAAAGGTGACGGTTATCGGGCACCCTACCAAGCCAACAGGAAATTTAGACACTGTGACTACCAAGAGGTCCCCCTGGACACCACTCTACGGAACATTCATCGCCGATGATGTGGCCGTTATCCGGAAATCGAAAAATACATCAACACCCGATGTGTACACCCACTCCATGGAATTCAAGGTGCAGACCTGGCCCGGAAATAGCGGCAGTGCTGTCATAGATTCGAGCGATAAAATAGTAGGCGTAATCTCCTCCACGATCCTTGGTGAACCCCGGTCCTTTGCCACCAGTTCGAAGCTTATCTTGCAGTTCATAGAGAACAACCATTTGTCTGAAGCCATTTTTGGACACGCCGCTGAAGGAGGTAAGAGTTAGTTAGATGTATAGATCAAAAGCGGGACTCTTCATGAGCCCCGCCTTCGTGGTTATACGTATGTGGCTGCGGAAGAATCTATTGAGTGCTTATTTCTTTTTGGTGATCACCGTTGTCTTGTTGCCGGATTTAGCGGGGGCAGCAGTTTTAGCTACAGTTTTGTGCTTGGTGAGCGCTGCTGTTTTTAC
The DNA here is from genome assembly GCF_000517965.1 of Paenibacillus sp. FSL R7-277. Lineage (NCBI taxonomy): Bacteria > Bacillati > Bacillota > Bacilli > Caryophanales > Paenibacillaceae > Paenibacillus > Paenibacillus sp. FSL R7-277. Next base: position 45,542 of record NZ_ASPX01000122.1, on the reverse strand, counting down.
TCCGGCTTTGTGCTTGGCATGTGCGGCTACTGTCTTTACTGTTGCTTTGTGTTTAGCGGTTACGGTTGTTTTGGCTGCAACTTTGTGCTTGGTATCTGCAGCTGTCTTTACTGCTGCTTTGTGCTTGGCTGGGGTTGTAGCCTTGACCGGACTCTTAGTAGCTGCTGTACTTTTCACAGAGGTTACTGCTTTGGCAGGAGTGGAAGCTTTTACAGGAGTTACCTTGACTGGGGTGGAAGATTTCACCACTGGTGCAGTCACCTTCACCTCTTTCACTGATTTTACAACAGGGGCCGTTGCTGCGAATGCGCTCGTTGAGCCGCCCACTACACTCACTACTGCCAACACTGCGATTACTCTTCTTGTCCATTTGATCATGTCAATCACCTCTTCTTTGAAAGTATCTTCATCTTAGCAGGCGATTGCGGGAATTCTGTGGAACAAGTATGAGTAAAGTATATGAAAATGCTTGTGCGTGTCTAATGTCATTCATGGGGTTGCCAGCCCCAGACCGTTCATTACATAGGAACGAGCAACGTCTACGAGCACATCAGGCCGATTATTCTCCTCGGCATTTAACCAATAATGTGCAGCGCCATAGATGGCTGAACCGGTCATGGCCGCCATGATTTTGATATGATGAATGTCCGCCCCATGGCAGGTATCCCCCTTCATAAAAATGCTTTCTATGGTTTGCTGCAGCATTTTCTTTATTTTGTCATCGACCAGTTTAGCCATCGGATTGGAATCTATTCTGCAGATCCGGTAAAAATCTATGATGTATTGGTGCGTCATTATGATCAGCTGGTCACATATATCGTTCGTAAACTCCTGTGCATTCACCACTTGCTCTGGAATCCTCTCATGAAAAGCCTGTTCTGTGACTTCGTCCAGCAAAGCATATTTATCTTCAAAATGGGCATAAAAGGTGGCGCGGTTAATGGTTGCCTCCTGAGCGATGTCCTTGATGGTGATTGCATCAAATCCTTTTCTCTGCAGCAAATCTCTGAACGCTGTTCGAATTAACTGTCGTGTGCGCAATACCCTCGGATCTTCCTGATTTACCATCCCTATATCTCCTTGTTAAACATCAATGTTCGCAATGTGTTGCCTATGCAACGTTCCTCTAACTCTGGCGGTTGAACTCTCAAGCACGCAATATTATCATCTTATCAAACAGGTGTTGCTTAAACAATCTGTGAATAATACTTATTGTTAAATTTATGAGGAGGATCATCATGAAAGCTATTGCTTTGACAAGCTTTGGAATTCCCGAAGTGCTAGAGGAACTGGAAGTACCCGTCCCCGCACTCACCGGCACACAGGTTCTCGTCGAAATGCGCGCCTCATCCATCAATCCCGCAGATGTTCTATTTCGCAGCGGTGCAATTCTTGAGAGTCCGGTGGCCGATAAATTCTCGGATCAATTTCAATTGCCGCTTGTTCTTGGTAATGAAGTAGCCGGCATTGTTAAAGAGGTTGGCGGGAAAGTCCGGCATTTCAAGCCGGGGGATCGTGTCATGGGCATGATTCCGCGAGGTTCCTACATGGACTATGTTGCCGTGGAGGAGGATCTCCTGGCCGTTATTCCTGAGAGTCTCTCCTTCGAAGAGGCTGGCGCCGCGCCTGCCGTTGCCCTACCGGCCTGGCAAGCGTTGTTTGAACATGGCCGGCTTCAACCGGGGCAACGCATCCTTATTCAAGCTGGTGCCGGAGGAGTCGGACATGCAGCAGTCCAGTTGGCTAAGCAGCATGGAGCATATGTTATCGCAACTGCGAGGGACTATAATCATGATTTCGTCAAAGGACTCGGTGCTGACGAGGTGATCGATTATACGAAATCCGACTTCGCCACCCAAATCACAGAGCCTGTTGATTTCGTGTTGGATGCCGCTATGGACCGCGCCACCTTCGGTACCGGGTTACCGGGAGACATCGGAAGGAAGAACTACTCGGTCATCAAGGATGGCGGGACCTATATTTCAGTGGTGGCCTTCGCGCTCAATGAATACCCGAAGGTCCGCGGCATTAACGCCTATTTCTTCCAGGCAAGAGCTAACCGTGCTGATTTCGAATCCATTGTCCGCCAGATGCAAGAGAATAAATTGAAAATCTATATCCATGAGGCCTATCCCTTCACTGCCCAAGGCCTTCTTCAGGCGTATCGCAAAAGTGAAGAGCCGACCAAACGGGGGAAAATCATCATATCAAAAAATCTTGGATAAATGCCATGCCTGCCGGGATGGGAATTTGTAATCTGCATGAAGGGGCTGTCCCAGAAGCCATGAAGCGGTTGCTTGGGATAGCTCTTTATGCTGGAGTAGATTCGGCGTGAGCACTTGGGGGAGGGGGACGCTCCGATTCGGGCCTCAGGCCTACGTGTGTGCAAATGTATGCTGTTTTCAACATACATTTAGCCCATGCGCCTTCAGCGAGTCCATTGTATGCTGTTTTCCACATACATTTGGCCCATGCGCCTTCAGCGAGTCCATAGTATACTGTTTTCCACATACATTTGGCCCCATGCGCCTTCAGCGAGCCCATTGTATGCTGTTTTCCACATACATTCGCCCCACGCGCCTTCAGCGAGCCCATTGTATGCTGTTTTCCACATACATTCAGGCCTCAGGCCTGCGCGTCAGCAAATGTATAAAAGGAGCTGTCACTTTTGGGACAGCTTCTTTCCTATCTCATCCATCGCTCAATGATCGGCTGGCCGCTCAGGTGCACATGTCATGGTGATCTTCGCAGAGGAGCCATTGAAGCTTTTTGGAGATCAGGTAATATTCATTGAGGTGGCATAATTCAGGGATCACCTGGAGAATCGTCGCCCTCTTCCCCTCATACAGCCACAGCTTATCATAACAGTCCTCCGCAATGAACCAGATGGATTCATCTTGGATGATGTCTCTTAGTTTGCCATAGTCTTTGTCTGCGAAGCTGGCGCTATACCGGGGTTCCTGCAGCCGGTTCCAGCCCCAGTGTAATCCCTGCGTATGATGGGTCTTCACCAGAAACCGTTCTTCAATCTCTCTCAAAATGCGTATCCACTTGTCTTTGCCGACTTCAAATAATCCGCACCGGTCCAGCTTAAGCGTCTTGATTAGTTCTTCGATCTCTGTTCGGACAGATAGGGGATTCACAGGTTCACCTCATTTTCCGTTACATAATGGAGTTCTCATCTGAATCACCTTATATTTGAACAACAGCGTAATCCCCAGATTCATCAGAAAATGAACAAGGATCGGAACCAGCAAATTATGCGTCTGCACATACACCCACCCGAAGACCAGACTTGGAATGGTGATGTTTAGCAGCATGAGCGGCTTGCTGTAGTACTGGACATGCATTCCCACAAACAGCACCGTGGTGATTGCGATAGCGATCCAGGGGTTGGGAAGGTAGAGAGTAAGTACATTTTGTATAATTCCTCGGAATAGCAGCTCCTCGAATAAGGCTCCAGCGAACGTGAAGGCCAAAATCGCTGGCAGCGAGTAGTTCTGATAGCTCTTGTTGGTCTCGTCAATGTAGCTGGCGGGCGTAAGCAGGGTTAGGATAATTCCGAACAACAGCAGGCTGATTGTTGGAAGGACAACGTATATTGCCAATTGCAGCGGATTTTCAAAGGATAACAGGTCCTGAAGGGTCAGGACATCGTATACGACAAGGGCAAAGATAACGGCTGCGCTGATTAGCGCGAAGGCGAGGAAAACCAGTACAGCGTCTTTAGGATAGAATTCTTTTTTGCCTGGTGGCGGGGTCATAGCAGCACGATTCATAGTATAGCTTCTCTCCTTATCTTCCAGTTTCTTATTTCTGCACGGACAACAGATGTATCTAAGTACTCAACAGCCTACTCATATTATCTATGTATAAGACGGTCTTCCGCAAGTTGCTGGTCACGACAATCATAGGTCAGCATCTGCCGGGTAGCCGCTGAGGGTTCATCCAGACGCCTGGGCGCAATACCGCACAAAACTACAGTAATCCAACGCTTGAGTAATCCAACGCTTGCTTTTTTGCAGCCCATCCCTTATATTATTTGATGTATCAATGATTGATATGTCAATTAATAAGTTGAGGGGAGGGAATAGATGATCACGGGGACCGATGAGAAGAAGTGTATCCTACAAAAAATGCAATTATTGAATACCCGGATCAGCAGCGCTTTTTCCGGGTGTACCGGCCTTAGCGCCTCCCGCTTCCGACTGATGCAGGAGCTGCTTGTCCATGAAGAAGTAAGTCAGAGCGCCCTGCAGAAATCCCTTGGCATTGACGGCGCCGCTGTGACCCGTCATCTCAAGCAGCTTGAACTATTGGCATTTGTCAGCCGGCGCAACTGTCCGGACGATAACCGCATTACCCTCGTAAGTCTCAATGAGAATGGCCGGCAGCATGTTAATCATTTTTTGCAGGCTAATTCAGAAGTCGTGGAAGGACTGTTTGCCGGCTTCGCTACCGCAGAGCGCCAAGCGCTGGCAGATATGCTGGAGCGGATGTACCGTAATGCCCAGAATCTCTAATCTCTCAAAGGAGCTGTCTAATATGAGCAGTATACAAAAAGTACAAGATTTCATGGAAGTGGTTAAAAGCCGCCGGTCGGTCAAGCTTTATGATTCCTCCTTCAAAATTAGCCGTGAGGAAATGACGCAAATGCTGGAAGAAGCTTCACTGGCCCCCTCCTCTGTCAACTTACAGCCTTGGCGTTTTGCCGTGATTGAAAGTCCTGAAGCGAAAGCCAAATTGCTCCCGCTGGCCAGCTCCAACAGCAACCAGGTGGAGACTTCCTCCGCTGTAGTAGCCGTATTCGGTGACCTCAATTTCCCCGAGTTTATGGACGAAATCTTCAGCGACACGGTTGCCTCAGGCTATATGCCACAAGAGGTGAAAGAGCAGTTCATGTCTGCCTACTCGCCCCTCCTGCAAAACTTGTCCTTGGAACAAAAACGCGATACCGTCTTAATTGACGCCGGTCTGGTGTCCATGCAGTTCATGCTGGTTGCCCGTGCGCACGGCTACGACACCAATCCCATAGGCGGATACGATAAAAACCAAATTGCCGCTGCCTTCGGACTTGATGCACAGCGTTATGTGCCGGTCATGTTAATCTCCATTGGCAAAGCTGCGGCCGCCGGTCACCCTTCCACCCGTCTGGCGGTTGAGCGCACGACAGTATGGCACTAAGCCGTACACAGCAGCGGCACCAAAGCAAGAAGCGCTTGGGATCATCCCAAGCGCTTCTTGCTTGTATACCGGCGGAATCCTCTTTATTGCATCCCCTGCATAATGGCATTGATAATGCCTTGCTGGGTGACGGTATTGTTGTAACGGTTGAACAGGGCGAAGCCGTGCTGGCCGTTATAGCCATTGTCCCAATAGACGGGCACAGCCTTGTACTTCTTGGCGGTTGCGGTTACGGCTTTGGCATAGGCAGCGCGGTAGATATTATTGCTTGAATCGTAGGATGATTTGTCAATGGAACCGAATTCTCCGATCACCACCGGGTAGCCTTGGGTCGTGAATTTGTTGTACATGGATTGGAGCTGCGAGTTCAGGTAATCCTCCTGTCCCCAAGTGGATTTCTTGGCAGGGTTCGTCGCTGTCGCTCCCCACTGCGTGATATTCCCCGATTCTTCACCGGCAAAATCCCAAGGGGAATAGTAGTGGGCGGAGATCATGATTCTTTTCTCTGAGCCGGGTATGGTGGAGGATCTGTAATTGTCGGTTGGGAGTACGAATCCGTAATTTCCGGCCGTGTAGTCGATATTCGTGTTCCAGCCCGGAATCAGCAGCCATCTGGCGCTATTGTTGCCGCCTGTCTGTCTGACCGTATCCACGAAGATCTGATTGTAGGCGTTCAGGTTGGCGTAGTACGCCAGATTCGGATTGTTGTAGTTGCCGTCAAACACCTCGTTCATCGACTCCAAAATAAGCCGCTCCCCATAACTAGCGAACTTATTCGCAATCTGCTGCCACACCTTCTGATACTTCTGCTTAATGGCCGTCTGGTTGCCGCTGTTCACCAGGAGCCAGCTGCCCTGAACGGAATTGAAGCCGTCCCCGTGAATATTAATGACGACATACAAGCCTTCATTGTAGGCGTAATCCACGACTGCCTTCACACGGTCCAGCCATGCCGAGTTGATCGTATAGCCGGGAGCGCTCCCGATATAATTCAGGTAGGAGACCGGGATACGGATGGTTTTGAAGCCTGCTGCTTTGACCTTCTGGATCAACTGCGGCGTAATGGTCGGGTTATTCCAGGCGGTCTCACTGGGGATCCCGTTCACCGAAGCTTCGAGCGAGTTGCCCAGATTCCATCCGGCCCCCATCTCGCTGACGATCTGCGAAGCCTGCAACGATCTGAAGTCCGAGGTCAGCGCGGCTGACGCATCGGCCGCAGAAGCACGGGAACCCGAGCTGCCAAGTAAGGTAGAAGCCAGTAATACTAGAGCTACGCTGTAGACTCCGCATTTTTTTATTTTAGATAACATAGTTGAACCTCCTCTTATAGTAATTGCGCCACACGAAAACGGTTACAAGTTTATTCATTGACGATGAAGTGGCTTGGATTGCATTCTAACGAACAGGCAAGACAGAAGCATCGCTATGGAAATTCCGAACATCAAAATGTATCCATTATAAAACAGAGTATTTGTATATTGATTAATCCAGCCGAAACGAAAGACTACGGAATCTTTATCATTTGTGAAGCCGTTTAAGTTTTGTTCTAATGCACTGATTGTGTTTAGTTCACCAAATATCATGAGCACTAAAGTGACGATTGCCAGAGATGGAATAACCATCGTTGTAATTGTTGGGGGCAGCTTTCTTAAATATTCAATAGATTTCACAACCAAATGTATCAGGAAAATTGCAAACAATATCAGACTAAGAATCAAAACTACTATTCCGGGATTCCCGTTACCAGATGTCCCTTTTCCAACTCTATACTTAATAGTCGAAATATCGACCGCAAAAATACAAAGTACATTTAACGCCAGCAGTATTATTGTTGACCTATACCTTCTAATCAAAAGAACACCTCCGGTATAATGAATTCCCCGCTAAATAGATAATTTTATTACTTAGCGGAGAATGGGTCAACAACTACGGTTGAGGGCGTTTAAGGCTCTATCCCCCACACCAGCTGCCCGTTCACATATCCCGTAACCTGCTCATGATCGGCGAACTGGGTACCGGCGGCGCGGAAGGAGTAGTCATTGGCCTGATTGTAGTTAGACCAGTTGACCTTAGCGAAGCGGGTCTGGATCTCGGCGCTTTGGCCGGGATTCAGGGTTCCCGCAGCGCTGGTGAAGCCAATCTCCAGAGCATAATCGGCACCGGCGGCTGGGGTATCCAGCTTCACAAATGTACCAGTTACGTTAGCGCCTCCGATGCTGGCCCAATCGGTCCAGAAGCTCTGCTGCTGCTCGCCGTCAATCGTGTAGTAATACCGGAGCTTCACATCGCTGAGCTGGACCGGTGCATTCCCGGTGTTGATTACTTTGAACTTGGGTGCGATTCCATTGGTCGAAGCACCGGTGCTGCCGTTGTAGGCCTGGATGGTCAAGTCGCCTGAAGGGAGCGGAACGCTGCTATCCTCTACGTTCACAGTAAGCACAACCTCTGCTCCGCCGCTAAAATGAAAAGCGATCGCATGCTGACCGAGCGGCAGCGTGGAGAGATAAGCTTTTTTCAGAACAACCGCAGTGTCAGTGGCCGTGTAATCCTGGCCGGATACAAGAGTGTAGTTCCCACTCTTCAGACTTGTCAGCTGGTGCCCGTGTAAGGTAAGCGCTACAGATATGTCCTGTGCGAGATTCGCCGCCCGGTCAAACACCGCATGGTCTGGTGAGATGGAAGCACCTGGCGTTGTATCGATGACTTTTACTTTTAACACGGGATCTTGGCCCTGATTGAAATCCAGGATGATCGAATGCTCGCCAACCGGCAGCGTTGCAAGGAACGCCTTAGTGAGCAGCAGTGTGTTCCCGCTTACGGTATAATCCTCGTTCTCAGTCAAAATGGCGGTACCAGAACGAAGGGCCGTTAACGTGTTGCCGTTCAGGTTCATGGTAACGGTCTGGTCGGTCTGATGAGCCGGAGCTTTGTCAAATTCGACCATGGATGGTGTAATGGTTGCGCTTGGATGAGGATTATTCCCCTTTAGATCAGGCAGCTCGTCCAGCGTAATGACATAATCACTCTGGTACAGGGTGGTCAGCGTAGCCGGATAATTGAAGGCCGTACTCATCAGATGCTCTCCGTACCATGGGAGGAAGTAGAGCCAGCCCGCTCGCTCCTCGGTCAGATTCTGCACACTGGGAACGGTGTCGTTCTCGGTCATGGCTACCATCTTCTTACCGCCAGTGAGATCCACCAGCTGATAAAAGGTCGAGCTAATCGCATCCTCATTCGGCACGCCGGACAGTCCGTCATAGCGGTTGTAGATGGTGTTGTATTTATCGTAGCCGACAATATCCACCTGATCATCCCCCGGATACCAGGCCGGAGAAGTGCTGTACACATAACTGTTATAGGTCCAGATCAGATTGTGCAGGCCGTAGGTCTCCGTAAGCTCGGTATAGAGCTGATCCCAGAGCTGCTTGTACACCTCCGCACCTGCCGAAGCCCACCAGAACCAAGCGCCTTCCCCATTTAGCCCGCCGTTGCCTTCTGCCTCATGGTAAGGACGGAAGATTACGGGAACATTGTTGTCCTGCAGAATCTGCAGTTGCTCCGCCAGATCCTCGATCGCCAGTTGCAGGTACTGATACTCTTTGGTCCCCGGAATGACAGCATTTGCGGTATTGAAGTTTGTCTCTGTTGGCTTGTAGGTGGCTTCCTTCCAATCGACAAACTCCCCAAGCTGATAGGCGGTGAAGTTACGGGGAACGGTAAGATGCCAGCTATTGGTCGCAATCCCGCCCTTGTTATTCACCCAGTCGATCATGCGGGCGGTAGTGCCGTCCTCCCAGCCATACAGCGGATTATAGTTCATGAGGTCGAACCCGCGGACTGCCGGATATTTTCCGGTCAGGTTGTGAATCCAGTCGAATTCCAGCTCGGAGTTGCCGTCATTCCCTCCGCCATAGATCTCCTGCTGGCCCGAGAGCATGTGCTTCCCGTACACCTCCGTCAAATAATTCATCAGGAGCTGCGTTTCGGGCGTGGCCTGAGCGTCAGAGAGAACGGGCTGCACAATCAGGGGGTCCAGGTTCGCATGATCCACCGTTAAGGCGTCGAAATAAGCGAATCCCCAGCCTGCTTTGACCTGAATGGTATTGCTGCCTTGATTCAGCTTGTGATAGCCGAAGTTGAAATCCTTCCATGTAGTGGTGTAGGGCAGCATATACGAACCCTTCGCAGCACCGTTAACGATTAATGCCTGCTGTCTGCCATCCGGGCTCAGCTCCTGCATATACCGGGTCGAGATCGTATACATGCCGGTTGCCGGGACAGTTACGGTGTAGGTTAGCGTACCGGAGTTCTGCATCCAGACAAAACCGCTTCCCGAATAGCCGGGCTTCGGCGTTCCGTAAATCTGGGTCGTCACTTGCAAATCCGGGGTGAGCTGGGCATTCTCGCTTTCGATGGTGATCAGTGCGGGGTCAGCGTGGGCGGTACGCGGCGGTGCCGTCAAGCCTCCAAGCAGCAGTGTGCAAGCGAGCAGCATGGTTCCTGTTCTTTTGAGCCATTTCTTCATTTTCTTCCTTCCTCCCCATGAACAAAATGGTAAAACCTTGGTTAACCTATCAGATCATGGTTGCGCTTTCATAGCAAAGATAGCATGTATCCCATAATTTGTAAATACAAATTAGCAAGTGTGCTCAACGGGATGAATTGCAGGAGGAATGGAAGGTTAAGTTCATCGTGCGGTGAGAGAATGGGGAGGGAATCTAGTGGAAAAAGTACAACTAATCGAGCGTCCATGGCGTACTTGGGGGTAGCAGTTGGATTAACAACACTTAATTTGTGCAAATCCAGCCGATTTCATAGAATCGGCTGAAAGAAGTGCCTTTTTTCCAACTGCTTCTTGAAAAGGGAGCGGTTCGGCCGAAACAAGTGCTCTTTATCCAACTGCTATGTTCTCTAGTGTGTCGGTTGCAGGAAGGGCAGCTCTCCGGCAGCTCTCCGCGATTCTAACGAAAGCTTGTCCTACCAGAATCAGCCCTCCCCTGCTCATGGTGCAAAAACCTCCGGGTTATCGCTCCGCCAAGCGCCGATGCAGCCGATTAGGCAGGCGATATAGGTTCGTAGCACTCTACCTTCCCTGCTATACTCGTATTCTAATGCGATGTTTATGCCCTCGCCCCGCCAGGCGATAATGCGGCCGGAAAATCCGGGCCATTCGCATTCTTCATCCAGCTGCGGAGGGCCATAGGCCGCGATCGCTTCCTCAGGCGAAGAGTTCATCGTAATGTCCTCAGGTAAAATGACGGGATAAGGCACTTCGTTCTGGTTGCCCGAACCAGGGGGAAGGAAGTGAATAGCGCCGATGATCCAATCATCGGGCTTCGTATACTGTAGTCCGGTCAGCTCATTGATTTTGGGTATACGGTAGAGATCCATCCTTAGAGATGCTTTGGCGCACGGGATCATGGTATCGTTGAAATAGCTCTTCGGAGCCGGCATGCGCTTAACGCCATAGGGCTTAAGCACGGCTTGGACCCTCTTGGGATCATACGGCTGGCCCAGCATGCCGATAAGCTGAACGGGCGGCTCTTCAACCCTATCCACATCCGTATCCATATCCATATTCATATTCATATTCATGTCCTCCTCTTCACCTGGCTTGTACTCTGGTCACCCGTTCCCATTATAACAAATAACGCACTCCCCTACATATCTCAAGAAGTGCGTTAACGTTTCATTTTCTGTTCTTTAACACTCAGCATCCGGTGAACAGTTACTTGGCATTCTGGAACTTCAGGCCGTCGGCATTCAGCTCGAAGCCGTACTCTTCCTAAGAGCGTTGCCCTCGCGGGAGCTTCTGCCTATCATCAGTTGTACCGCGATCATAAGTAGAGTGATCACAGCCATGCCGATCAGCGCGGGCTGGAATGAACCCGAGGCATCGTAGATACGTCCAACCGCGAGCGGTCCCAAAGCTCCGAGAAAATACCCGCCCCCCTGATTAAGCGACGACCAGGAGCTGGCCTCTTCCGCCCGCTCCGTCATTAAGAGCGGCAGCATTAGAGCCAGCGGGAATAATCCGCCAGCGCCAATGCCGAGCAGCACTGCGCTCAGCAGCGGTGAGGCTGAGCCCAGAAGGAGCAGCAGTCCGCTTAGCTCGAACAGACTGCACAGCACAAGCCATAACGTGCGCCGCTGGAATCTGGCCACCAGGATGGGCACGAGGATGCTTACCGGAATCTGTATCAAGGTGAAAAGTGTGAGTAGATTGCCCGCTTCATGCTTGCTATACCCCATGGATGCTGCCATCGGCGCCAGCCAGGCCGTCAGCGAATAGAAGATGCTCGCCATAAGACCGAAGAATAGGGTCAGCAGCCAGGCTCTGCCGTTAGCCAAGGGCAGCCGGGCATGTGCAGTCTGCTGCTTCAGCGGCTTGGACCGCGCGGCAATCCTCCACCAGACCGGGAGAGCGGCAAGCGACAAGACTGCCCATACCGCCAGGGACAGCTGCCAGGAATTGTCCAGCCAGGTATAGACCGGAACAGCCAGCCCGGCTGCGAGCGAAGCGCCCACCACCATTGAGGCGGAATACACGCTAACCATCGCTGAACGGCCGGGAAAATGACGCTTAATGAAGCCGGACAGCAGCGGTCCGGCAATTCCGATCCCTACGCCTGCTGCCAGCGCCGTCAGAATGAGACCGGACGACGAAGACAGGAACCCGCGTGCGGCTGTCGCCGCCCCGATCAGTACCATGGCCCCGAAGATCGTGCTTTCCAGACCAAAGCGGCGGCTGATGCTCACGGCAAGGGGTGCGAATATCCCCATACACAGGACTGGCAGTGTTGTCATCAGACTGGCCTGCAGGCTGTTCATCCCCAGATCACTCTGAATGTTACCCAGCAGCGGTGAGACCGAAGTGATTACCGGACGCATATTTAATGAGGCTGCCAGCAAGGCAACGAATAATAGTAAGAAAGGCATTTCCATCACTCCATATCAGTATTTTGTATTTAGCCTGAGTATACGGCGATGTCATATATTGATCAATACTATTGTTTGTATTATTATAATAGTAATTGACTATGATCTTATCCTGAAAGAAGTGAATTTCATGGAAACCCGCCACCTGCACTATTTCATGGCCGTCTGCGAAGAACTGCATTTCACACGCGCCGCTGAGGGACTGGGTATCAGCCAACCGACACTAAGCCAGCAGATTAAAGTACTGGAAGGTGAAATAGGCATGCCCCTGTTCGACCGGATCGGCAAAAAAATCGCTCTTACCGAAGCGGGGGCCCTCCTAAAGGACTACGCAGCCCGGATGATTCAGAATGAGCAGAATGCCAAGGCAGCGATTAATGAGCTGCGCTCCGACAACCGCGGCATGATCCGGCTTGGGGTGCTGCCCTCTGACCTGGACTACCGCCTAACTCCGATGCTGGTTAAATTTCATTCCGATTTTCCGAATATCCGGCTCCAGGTCTTCGCTTCAACGCTTATTCAACAGGAGGTGCTGGAGAACAAGCTGGACATCGGCATCTGCCTTCCGGGTCCGCGTGATTCCATGCTGACTCAAGTGGACCTGGGCTGGGAGCCTTATCATCTGATTGTCCGTGAGGATCATCCTTATGCCGCCATGAGCCACATTGAGCTGTCATCACTTCAGCAGATCCAGCTTGTAATGTACCCGCGCACCTACATCGGCAGAGAACTGGTGGAGAATACCTGCCGGGAGGCAGGCTTCGGGCTGGAACCGATCATGGAGACCGGATCAGCCACCTCGCTGCTTCAGTTGGTCAAGGCCGGGATTGGCGGCACCATACAACCGCGCGGACTGCTTGAGGGCATGGAGAACAGCGGACTTTGCTCCATTTCGATCCTGAATACCGCCCCCTGCCGCAACCTCAGACTGATCTACCGGGCCGACCGCTACATCAGCCATGCCACCCATACCTTCATCAACAGCCTGCGCCGGTTCCTGATCGACAATCTCCGGCTTGAGGAATGAGCCGGGATTAGAGAAGGCGATGGACACCCTGCAATATCTGAGTCAGGATTCAGAGGCCAGACGATTGTATGAATTTTTTGAGAAAGTAAAGAATCTGGGAGCATCCTATGGGCGGGTGCCCCAAAATAAAGAGCTGTCCCAAGCAGCCATTGCATGGCCTTTAGGACAGCCCCTTTTTATGCAGAGGTTCAACATTAATCATTCAAAACTTCAATCATCTGCCTTGTCTTCGCCAGCTGCTCCACAGTTAAATCATGCTGGGCAGAAGCATATACGCTAAAGACAATATCAAGCACAAATAATTGGGCGAATCTTGAGCTGGTTGCCGCACTGCGAAGTGTGGCTTCCGGGGCACGTGATGTAAATAAAGAAACATCCGCCAGCTGGGAAAGCTTGTTATTTCCAGGTCGGGTAAGGCTGATTGTTCTGATCCCATGCTCCTTGGCCCGTCTGGTTAATTGAATGACCTCGCCCGTTTCCCCGCTATACGAAATCCCCCAGAAGACAGCATTCTCTGATTTCGTAGCCATAGCTGCCGCCAATAAATGACGGTCAGAAATAGCATATACATTTTTGCCGAGCCGCAGCCATTTCTGTGCCGCATCCTCTGCAATAATGAAAGACGCCCCTATCCCATACACATAAATAACCTCTGCCTGCTGTAACAGGCTCACGGCCTGCTCAATCGAATGCGCGTCCAGTTGACTGGCCGTATTCTGAAAGGTCAATATGGTATTGGACAACATTTTATCAATGATAGAATGCACCGTCTCATTAGATTCAACATCAAAGTAGCCGACATAACTCGTGTTCTCTACTTCAGCGGATAAGCGGATTTTGAGCGCGGGGAAGCCCTCGATGCCCAGCGACCGGCAAAAACGGACAACCGCCGCACTGCTCGCCTCCGCTTTAGCCGCTAACTCATGTATGCTCATATGCATCACTTCTTTAGCATTGGCAAGAATGTACTCCGCTACTTTTTTTTCGGATTCCGGCAGTTCATTTAAGACCAGTTCAATTTGAGAAATCATGCTTCCTGCTGCCAAGTTCTAAACTCCTCTCCTCAGTCTATTCTCCTTATTGTAACAAAATAGAGGGGAGTAATCATTAAGTAGCAGCTGTGAAACTAAAGCGTCTTCCGCCTTGTCTGACGTAGTCTAATAGAGGAAGGTCCTCTTCTATCACATGACCAATCACATTAACCGCTTCATGTGCCGGCAGATCTCTTAGTGTGATCTGTAGCTCATGCTCATAACGGCCATACAAATAATTATCTACGGTAATCGTTCCTCTGGGCCGCTCGTTCGTATGCATAGGCGCAATACTTCGGGTCATTCCATAACGTTCCCGATCTGTCCGTGCACTCTCAGAGCGAATCACATCACGGGCAGCGTCAAGGCGGTTCCGGTGGACCTTATCCCATAAGGCATAAGGTAATTCTTGGGTTACCCGCAAAGGAATAACCCCTTCCTCATACCGCTGAAATTGAATCTGAGACCCTTCTGAGAGGGTTAAATCGCCAACGAAAATTTTGTCCACGGCACAATCTTGCTCTAATTCCAGGTATGCCAGAAAAGAAGAATGATTCCGGTGCTTCTCTAAGGTAGGCAGACTTTGAAATAACGGTTTTCTCTTCAGCCCGTCTCCCGGAATAAAGGCCATCGTCGTAATCCCTTCGGCTTGCAGCCACCTGTTCTTCGCTATGAACGATTCTTTATCCAGACCTGTCTCCGGGCGGGGATAATAATTATGCCAGGCTTCAATGTTCTCAAGACAAATATGATGCTCTTTTAAGTCAGCCAAGAACTCTGGGGTTAAGGTGCTGGCATTTAAGGCAATTTTCAGTTGTTGTGAGTAGGCTGCAATTTCATCGGCGCTAAATCCAAAATCCATCCGCAAACCTGTAACACCAGCATCCAACAGAAAGGGTAACGAAAAGTTCTCCAATGCCTTCCCGGAAATATCCGCCATCAGGTCCATTCCTAACCTCCGAGCAGCGGTTGCAATCTCCAGCAATTTCTCCTTCAATTCTCCGAACTCATCTTCCGGCATATGAAGAGAGGTGAATATTTCGGTATAGCCTGCAGCCTTCATGTGTTCCATATACTTCACGTTGTCTTCTAACGTGCGGTCCGCCGCAAAAATTGAAATTCCGAGCACTGGAATCACCTCAATATCTCAGGGTCGCTTAATCCTGTTCTGCCATAGCCTCTTTGGGTGTACCGAAGAGATAAGTCGCGATAAATCCGCCAGCGTAAGCTGCAATTAAGCCTATTACGTATTTCAGCCATAATCCATTCGCAATCAAGGGAATTAACGCAACCCCGGAAGGACCAATAGCAATGGCTCCAACGTTGCCGAATAATCCAATGACCGCACCACCAATCCCGCCGCCAATACAAGCTGTAACAAACGGCCGGCCCAGCGGTAAAGTAACCCCGTAAATCAATGGCTCGCCGATTCCCAGAATACCGACCGGAAGAGCGCCTTTAATCATGTTCGTCAATGATTTATTCTTCTTGCAGCGAATCCATAAGGCGATGGAAGCTCCAACCTGACCTGCCCCAGCCATAGCCAGCATCGGAAGCAGTAGCGTCATCCCTGAATCATTGATCATCTCAATGTGAATCGGCGTCAATACCTGATGCAGCCCTAGCATCACAAGCGGCAGGAACGCTGTTCCTAATACAAAGCCTGAGAATGCTCCGCCCACTTCTAACGTCCAGTTAATCGCTCCGATTAGATTACTGGAGATGAATCCGGCGAACGGCATGATGAAAAAGATTGTAATCAGTCCTACGGCCAGCAAGGCAATTGTAGGGGTAACGATAATATCAACCGCATCAGGAATCACTTTACGCAAATATCTCTCCACGATGGACAGAATCCATACGGCGATGAGAACGCCGATCACCCCGCCTTGACCCGGTGTCAGAGGTGTACCCGTAAATATATTAGTAATGGTCAGGTCCGCTGTAACCCCTGTTAACAGTGTTACCCCGCCGATTACTCCCCCGAGAGCAGGCGTAGCTCCGAATTCTTTGGCAGCGTTAATACCGACATAAATCACCAGGTAACTGAAAATCGCATTTTTGATGACATTTAAGATCGTCACATATTGCTGCCAGGTTGCTGTGTCTAAATTACCCGCTGTCATATTGTTCGTCAGAATGGAGCCAATACCGGCAATTAATCCGGCTCCAACGAATGCAGGGATAAGCGGGATGAATATATTTCCGATCTTCCGCAAAAAGTTTTTGAACGGCGTATCATTCTTCTTTTTTAGCTGCGCTTTCATTTGTGCGCCTTTGGCCTGTAATTGTTCAGCCGAAGTTGACGGATCGCCCTCAGGACTGCTTGCTTCCAACACTTTACCGAATTCTTCAGCGACTTTGGTTACGATTCCCGGTCCGAGAATGACTTGATAGGTTTCATCATCCACTACTCCCAGAACCCCGTCGATTTGCTTCAAGTCCGCTTCAGCGATCCGGCTGCGGTCCACAACGGTTACACGAAGACGAGTCATGCAATGGGTGTACTCGGATACATTTGCACGGCCGCCGATGGCCCCTAATATGTTGACCGCTAAATCATGATATTTACTCATGTTGTAGCCCCCTTCTTCTTATCGTATTATTGAATCGCCTGACGGACGAAGCCTTGTGATGCTTCCAGCCGCTGCACAGCTTCTTCCTTAGTTAGCCCCGCAAGGATCATCACAATGGCAATCTTCGGCTTCTGATCTGCCTGCTTCAGAACACGCTCTGCCGTTTCAGCGTCACACTCAGTCGCATCCATCACAATCCGTTTGGCACGTTCTACAAGCTTTTCATTGGTCAGCTGTACATCCACCATTAAATTTCCATATACTTTGCCCGTACGAATCATCGAAGCGGTGGAAAGCATGTTGCAGATTAATTTCTGCGAACTCCCCGCCTTCAAACGTGTTGACCCGGTTAACACTTCCGGTCCGTTTACGACTTCAATCGCAATCCCGGCAATTCTGCCAATCGCTGAATCTTTGTTACAGCTCACAGCTACAGTGGGTGTTCCAATAGAATTCGCATATTCTAATCCGCCGATCACATAGGGTGTGCGTCCGCTGGCAGCAATGCCGACGACAACATCTTTGGCTGTCAGCTTAATATCCTGTAGATCCTGCACCCCTAATTGTTCATTGTCCTCCGCACCTTCGACGGCTTTGATAAACGCTCTCTCTCCCCCGGCAATTAGCCCGATGACCTCCTCAGGTGCTGTTCCAAAGGTTGGCGGACATTCAACAGCATCCAGCAGGCCGATACGTCCGCTTGTTCCAGCCCCCATATAAATTAAGCGTCCACCTTGTCTGATCGCCATTGTAATCACTTCCACAGCTTCGGCAATCTGCGGAATGACTTGTTTCACAGCTTGTGCGACCTTGTGATCTTCTTCATTCATCACTTCCAAAAGCTCAAGCGGTGTTAACTCATCCAGGTTCATGGTCTTCTTATTGCGGGTCTCCGTTGTCAAATGCTCTAACATGATTTCCATCATCCTTTTCCGTTTATGAAATCGCTCTCTAAATGCAGAATACCATTACTGAAATATTATTTCAACATAATTATTATTTTATTAAAATTAAATATCAATAAGAAATTGAACACACACAAAAACAAACCCCTGCGATGCACACAGGAGCTTGTTCATGTATCCTTCTTCTATATTTTCCCCTTTACGCCTCCAGCAAACACCGCCTAACCGATATCCAACGGATCAATTCCGAATTCCTTGTAGAGGATAGCTAATGAACGCTTCACGTTTCTTGGCATTCCAGTCCATTGTGCCGCCAATGGCATCATTAACGAACCGCAAAGGTATGTATAGCTGCTTATTCACCTGCTGGAAGGCAGCGGAATAGGTGATCTGCTTCCCGTTCACAGTGGCAATCCGGCTGCCGATCTTCATGCTGCCTGTCGTGAGCAGGTTGTTAATGGTGATCATCCTCGTATGTTCATCATAACTAATTGTAGCCCCGCTGACATATAGCTTGTCCAGTGAGAGCATCACGGTACCATTCATCAGTGTGGCTCCCCCTGCGGAGGTATTGATCGGCGAGTTATTAAGATAGATATGAATAGCGGGTAATTGGGCGGATTGGGTGGAACCGGAAGCTGCGGCAGCCGGGGCCGGGGAATGAGCAACACCCGTGACCAGAACGCTAAGACCAATAATCTGCATGATTTTTTTAAAAGTGATCATAATGTGCCCCTCCTCTCTCAGAAAATACCATATTCCACATCATAGCATAAAGCGGATGGAACAGCAGAATATTACATGGTAGACTGAGAAAAAAATGCCCGCATTCATCAGTTGGATGAAAAGCGGACCTGGGAGAGAGCTTCAAATGGCAAAATGGGATAATATGCTGGCTATGCTATGGATGCTGCGGTCCGGCAAAAAACTCACTGCCGCACAGATTGCGGACAGTCTGGAGATCAGCATCCGTACCGTGTACCGGTATATCGACGCGCTTGGCGCCAGCGGCGTCCCGGTGGTTGCCGAATCTGGACATGACGGCGGAGTCCATATTCTGGAGAGCTTCAGTGAGACGCCCCTGTTCTTCAACGCGCTAGAGCTGAAGGCACTGGTAGATGCTTATAAATTCGCGGTAGGCGCAGGTTATCCTTATGCGAGGGAGCTGGAGAGCGCCCTCAAGAAGGTGGAGAATGGATTGCACGAAGAACAGCGCCATGACTTGTCGCTGCTAACCAGCGGCCTCGATGTCATTGCCCCGTCCCGTCCGCCGTCTGTCGTCCCTTTGCTGCGGGAGCTGGAGCTGGCTGTGAAGGCGGGACAGACCATTCACCTCACCTACCGGAAAGAGAATGCTGCACAGGATGAAGAGCGCGAAGTCGATCCGTATGGTCTGGCTTACGACCGTTCGGAATGGTACATGGTTGGATTCTGTCACCGGGCACAGGCCATACGGACCTATCGTGTGGACCGTATTGTCAATCTTGCATTAACGGATGCCTGCTTCCCTAAGCCGGCCCCCTTCTCGGTATCTGCCTATTTCCGCAGCCAGCTGGAGCCGGAACATGAGGAAAACGCCCTTCTAGTCGTGATCCGTATCGAAGGGGAGCCGGATACGCTAAACAAGCTGTGCAGCAATTGGCATCTGCGTCACTACTTGACGGAACGGACCGACCGGGAAGCGCGGTTCCTGCTTGATGTTCCGTCCATGAACAAGTACCTGCCCAAGTATCTGTTAAGCTTCGGTACTTCCATTCGTATTCTGGAGCCGGTGGAGCTGAAGGAGCAGATCCAGGAATTGGCCTGTGCGATTAGCAGACATTACATGAACGATGCGGATTGAACTTCACTGACAGCCCTAATCCAAGGTCCCCCTTAGAAGACCCTGCCAAATGAAGCAGCTCCTGCGGCATATTCGCTGCAGGAGCTGCTTTTTCACCTTGTACACTGAGGATTTATTGCAATTAAGCGCCTGCCAAGGCCGTGACCTGAACCTTAAGTTCATTGACCTGCTTGCGCATGTCTTGAGCTTCCTTCTGCTGCTTCTGGACTACCGTGGTCAGTACGCCGATGATGTCCATCAGCACTACAGACTTATGATCGGCAGTGGAGAAAATCTGCGGCACATCCTCGGCAATGAAGCCGATATTCTGCTTTTTTCCGTTCTCTGTCTTGTAGTTGAAGGTCACCGGCTTCAGCTTGTTCAGCAGCTCCAGCGCCTTCTTCACCGGCAGGCTGGCGATGTTCTCCTTGTAGGTCCGGGAGGAGGTCTGCGCGAAGTTCGTTGCCCTCACATTGCCGTCCACATCCAGCTTGTAATCATCGGCCGGAGCTTTGCCAATTCCGATATTGCTGCTGGAATCTACCGTTAATGCACCTGCAACCTGGACAAGCTCATCATAGACTGAATCCTGGGTGACCAGATTCAGCATACTCCCCTCAATGCCCGCCTGCCATACATTAGCCGCAGTATCCCAGAGAATCCGTGCGTTCTTATCCTTGCCACGGGCAACCTCAATGCCTTGGGTGATTACCAGGCTGCCGCTGATCTTGGCATCCTTCACGGTCAGTGTATCGCTGAGGGTCAGGTCCTTCACTGACAGCGCGCCGCTGACTGTGACGTCCTTAGCAGTGAACGATCCAGTCACTTCGGCATCCGCAGCCGTTAATAAGGTGTTGATTACAGCTTTCTTTGCATTCAACGTTCCGCTGACCGTAGCCTCCTTCACCTCGGCTGTGCCACTCAGCATTGCGTTGTTAGCGGTTAACGAACCGTTCACAACGGCGTCAGTGACCGTTAACTTCCCGGATACTAGGGCATTGCCGTTCACATCCAACTTGGCGGCTGGTGCGGCGGTGCCTATCCCGATATTACCGGAAGCCACCTTCACCACAGCGTTCAGATCCGTAAGCTCCTGATGCGTATGACCGCTGTAAGCGAGCTGCTTCAGGCTGCCCGCAAGTCCCAGCTGCCATTCAGCCAGTGCTTCGTTCCATACGATCTGCGCCTTGGCGCCTGTGCCCCTGCCCACATCGATCCCCTGGCTAAGAGTCAGGCTGCCCGTAACTGCAGCGTCCTTCGCGGAGAACGTTCCGCTTACCTCGGCATCCGTAGCCGTTAATACGCCGCTGACGTTGGCGCGCTTAGACGTTAACGTTCCGCTGACTGTCGCGTCAGCAACGGTTATACGGCCGGACACAGCCGCATTGCCGTTCACCTCAAGCTTGGCCGTTGGCGCTGCGGTGCCGATTCCGACATTTCCGGAGGCGATCTTCAGCACTCCGGTCAGCTCCGACAGCTCCTGGTGCGTATGGCCGCTGTAGGAGAGCTGCTTCATGCTTCCTGCAATACCCGCCGTCCAGACATCCTGGGCTTCATCCCAGAGCAGCTGTGCCTTCTGATCCGTTCCCCTGTCCACTGCAATCCCATGGCCTAGCGTAAGACTTCCGTTGACGGTGGCGTCCTGTGCAGTGAAGTCTCCGCTGACCGTGGCATCCTGTGCGGTGAAGCCTCCGCTGACCGTGGCATCCTGTGCGGTGAAAGCTCCGCTGACCGTAACATCCTTAAGTGCAGCCAGGCCGCTGATCTTTGCACTTGCTGCTGCCAAGCCGCCGCTTAGCGAAGCCTCTGTAACCGTCAATGATCCGCTGACAACGGCATTCCCTTTGACCTCCAGCTTAGCAGCCCGGGCATCCGTGCCAATCCCGACATTGCCTTCGTCAACAGTGATGGCCCCCGACAGTGAAGCATACTCGGGGTGGGTATGGCCCTTGAACTCAATAGCCTTCAGGGTATTCGAGACTCCGGCCAGCCACTCATCGGCGGTCTCATCCCATAGAAGCTGGGCTGGAAGAGCGGTCCCGCCGCGGAATACCTCCAGACCGGCATTTTGGACAATCGGGGTGTTCTGAGGAGCATATTTGTTGACTCTTATGATGTTGTCTTCTACCTCAAGGGTAGCCGCATTGATCGTCACAATGTCGCCATTCACCGTCAGATTGCCGTTCACGGTCAGATCTTTGGATATGGCGGCGCTGACTGCGCTAAGCTCCCCGCGGATTACTGTATTCCCTTGAACATCAAGCTTGGACTTAGGGTCAGGGCTTAAGGTTCCGATGCCGACCTCTCCGTTTTTGGTTACACTGAACAAGCTGTCTCCGCCAGTTGCTCTAACATCCAGCAGCGCCAGCGGAACCGTGGTTCCGATGCCGACATACCCCTTCGCATCCGAGAACAGGGCGATCGTGTTACCGAGCGAATTGAACAGCTTGTTCTGGCCGCCCTTCCCTGTTCCGAATTCAGAGAAGGTGACCCCATCACCATAGAACCAGGCATTCTGCTCATTATTCCAGTAGATCCGGGCATTCGGCTGAAGAATTCCGTCTTTGTTCAAACCGCGCGGAGCTTCAAACCCTCCGGCAGTAACATTCCCGGAGATAACTGCATCCTTACTAATCACAGCACCAGCTGCATCAATCCCTTTGTTAAAAGAAGCTGACCCTTCAAATACAGCATCACTATGAGCGGTCAGCTTACCTGAGAAGGAAGCCGCTCCAGAGACCTCTGTCTCTGTCCGGAAGACCGCCTTGCCTGCCACATCCAGCACCTCGGTAGGATTATCCGTACCCACTCCCATCTTGCCGCTGCGGGTCAGACTGAGTACCGTTCTGCCGGCAGTACCCAGCTTCCAGCGGTCCTTGGCCCACTTGATCTGCGCGTTGGTCTCGGTTCCCTGCTGCACCTCGATGCCGTCTCCAACCGTCACTGTTCCGGCAATTGCCGCGCTGGCGGCAGTCACTGCTCCTGTAATCGCGGCACCCGCAGCCTTCACTGCGCCGGAGGCCTGGACATTGCCTGATGTATCCACTACCAATGCCGCACTGTCTGTAGGTGTTGCAAGCTGCCACTGGGACTTGACCTCATCCCAGGCAAGCTTAGCCGGATTCTCATCGGCGCCGCGATAGACCTCAAGTCCGCCACCTGCAAGCGACTTGACTGTACCGGCATCCTTGTTGACAGTAATCCAGGGACTGCCGATGTCCAGCTGATCTGAGGCGATTCTGGCGGAGGCTCCCCGGATTTCCAGATCTCCGGCTACCGTCAGATGACCGCCCACCGTCAGGTCATGGTGAACATTCACATCCCCTTCGGCGCTGGCGCTGAGTGCCAGGATGTCGCTCTTCGGGTTGTACAGCTGACTATGGAGATGCAGAGCATCTGCACTCGCCATCTGTGTCAGCTTGTCCCAGGAGCTGCCGCTGGCGACATTCTCCAGAGAATTCCCGATACCCACCTTCCACTTCCGCTCGCTTTCGTTCCAGAACATTCTGGCAGGGGGCTGCGCTTCTCCCCGGAACACTTCAATGCCGCTCTCAGTGGCTGGCGGGGTATCCCCTGCGAATTTGTTGATCTCAATGACGTTATTGGTGACGACCAGATCTTCACGGTTAAGCGTTGTCGTGGTGCCTTTGACGATTAGGTTGCCGTCTACCTTAACCAGGCCCTGAACCGCCAGACCTCCGCTGACCTCCGCCCCGTTATTGACGGTCAGGGAGCCCTGCACCTCAGCATCATTGATCATTTCAATATCACCATCTGCAGTAACCTGGACAGCCGTGTTACCCGCGCTATCGCTCAGGGAATTATGCCGGTGCAGGCCATCGGCATCCGAGCTGACCCCTCCGGTCAATGCGTCCCAATTGCTCCCGTAGGCAATATTGGACAGCTCGTCGCCCAGTCCCAGCTTCCATCTGCCATCCGTCTCGTCCCAGAGCAGCTTGGCGCTCGGGTTCAGCTTGCCCCGGTAGACCTCAATGCTGCTTTGCTTCAGGGAGGAGCTGTTCCCCTCGAATTTATTGAGCTCAATCCGGTTGCTGACTACCACCAGATCTTCCTTTTTGACGAAGGTAGTGGTGCCCTTGACCGTCAAATTGCCTTCAATCGTGGCCGAGCCTCCGACACTCAGATCGGACTTCAGCGTTGTACTGCCCTTGGCTAGCAAGGTACCGCCGAGCTCCAGATTCCCGGATGCCGACAGCTTTCCCTGCCCGTCAGCCGACAGAATCGTTCCGCCGGACGGTGTGCTCAGTGTGCTGTGCTTGTGGGAAGCATCCGCCACAGACCCGCTGGTCAGCGAGTCCCATTTGTTCCCGTAGGGAATGTCGGACATACTGCCTTCAAGCCCGATTTTCCACTTGCGTTCTGCTTCGTTCCACTCCATGCGCGCTGCCGGAAGCTGGCTGCCCCGGTAGACATCAAGCCCTCCCTTGTTGCCAAGAGCTGTGTGATCTTCCGCCTTATTGACCGTCAGGAAGCTGTCCGCCACCTCCTGCTCGACCTTCCGGATCACCACCTCTTCTTCCCGGACGATCAGCTTGTTCACGGTCAGGGTCTCGCCGACCATCAGCTCATGGGGGATATTCACATTGCCGTCGGCACCAATCTCCAGCGCAAGCAGGCTCTTGTCTTCGTTATGGAACTGCCTGTGGGTATGCAGAGCATCTGCGTTCCGGTTGCCGCCGGTCAGCTCTTCCCACTGCTTCCCGTCAGGAATATTGGTCATATCCCCATTGGCAGTGCCGGTCTGCCAGGATTTCGCGGCTTCATTCCAGGCAATCTTGGCATTGGGCAGCGTGGCTCCCCGGAAGACCTCCAAGCCATCCTGCCGGGATACAAGTGTACCGGATACACTCATCCCCCGGTCAACCAGGACCGTACCTGAATCGTCCGTACGTAGTGCCGGCTTGCCGTCCGCAGCATTCAGCTGGCTGTGGCTATGCAAGCTGTCCGCATTCGCGCCGTGATGCAGCTGCTCCCAGTCTGCGCCGTAAGCAACCTTGAACATGCCGCTGGCCTTGTCACCCTCCAGCGCTTCGGTTCCGATCATCCAGCTCTCATTCTTCTCATCCCATTGCAGCTTGGCACTGGAATGATCCTTGCGCAGGATCTCAAGGCCCATCCGGTCTTCTTCAGCGGCATTCTGATTCAGGGTAACCTTGCTTCCGCCGATGATAACCTGGGGAACGTCCAGCACCGCCATTCCTCCGCTGACTTCAATCCCTTGCTTCGCGGAGAGGGGCCCCTCCATAGTCGACGCGCCGGAGACCTCCAGATCGCCGGACTCATTCACCTTGAACACCGCTGCGCTGCCCGAGGTTACTGATAGCGTGCCGTCTATATCCACCGCTCCATAAGTGCTGATGGCTCCCGCCTTGATATCGCCAGTGAACTCCGTCAGCACAGCGTGAACATTGAGCCGGCTCCCTGCCTCACCGTCCAGTTCCTCCGAATTGCTAAGAAAGGGCGTCTCGGGCTTCTTCTCTTTGCCGATAATGATCTGATCTGCCTTAAGCACCGTCCCGCCTGCCGCCCTCGTCACCAGCTGAGACCCGTCTACATCCGTCTCATAGATCCCGCCGATCGTTAAGGACCCGTCCTGGGAATGCTTCAGATTCACACGGGCCAGCAGGATATTCTGGTGTACATCTGCGGGCTTCCGGGAGCTTATATCAATGTTCGCCTGCTCCAGCACATGGATGGGGTTGCCTCCGCCCTTGAGCAGATCTGTATCCGTCAGCTTTTCCTTATAGCTGATAGAAATATAGATCTGATCCGAAGTGCTGTACCCGGAGAGATTAATCACCCGATCCGGGTGAGCGTCACTGACCATAATTTCCTGGCTGATCTCCTCATTGTGCTCCGGGTCGGTGACACGGTTGAGGGCAAAGCCCGGAGCGATCTCAACGGTTATCCCGTCCCGCATGGTGACCTTAAGACCATCCACGACTCCCCAATCATGAAAATGACGGTTGTGCAGCTGCCGCACACGCTTATGGTAATTCTGATCCAGCGTCAGATCCTCTTCCTTCAGCAGCAGCCCGTTGAAATAATTCATGCGTTTCATATCCTTTGGCACAATCCCACTCCTCCCGGCTCTTCATAGTTACAGCTTGCTTAGGCCTGAACGGACTCCTCTTCTGCGGCAGCCAGCTCCTCCAGCACCTGAATGGCCCCGCTGATGCGTGTTAAGGTATATCCCAGATTGGTACGCTTCTCGTCCAGCTCCTGGATCATCTGCCGCCCGGTTTCAAGCTCTGCCTTCAGTTCGTTCATGCGTGCTTCTAATTGTTCTTTCATGAGTTCATCCTCCTAAGGTTTAGGCACCCTGCAGGGTGTCGATTTGTTTTTGCATTCTTGTGATCGCTTTCTGCTGATCCTTCATCACGCTGGTCAGCACAGCAATGATATCCATCCCGCTGATCGCCCGCTGCTCCGGATCGGCCAGAACGGCCGGTACTTCCTCCGCAATGAAGCCGAGGGTCTTCGGCTTGGTGCCTCCTTTGTATTTAAAAGAGACCGGGTTCAGCCCGTCCAGCAGCTGCTTCGCTTCCTTGACCGGAATGTCAGCAATATTGTCCTTCAGCTCGCGCGAAGACCACCAGTACATGCTGCCGTTGGCATAGACCCCGCCGCTGGCATGAAGATAGATGCGGTCGCCGGCATCATTAGAAACTCCGATGTCCAGCACGCAGTTCTCCCCGCTGGTCGGATAGTACTTGATCCAGGCGGAGTCGCCGCTGCCACCCCCGGGATCGGACGGGAAGATAATCCCGTTGTTGCCGCTGCCTGCGCTGGGGATCAGGGCATTTCTCACTTCCAGGCTGCTATGGACAGAAGCATAGGACCAGTCGTTGCCGTAGTTGAGCACCAGATGGCTGCCATTGTCGACCAGCGCCCGGCCGGGAGTCCCTCGGCGTCCGGGATAACCGATGTAGAAATCAGCGCAGCGGACAATGGCGGCGAATTCCTCAGCTACATCCAGCTTTTTGAATTTGCCGGCGAAGTTGAATACCTCTGTCTTGATACTGCCTTTGATCTCAAGGTCGCCGCCAATATAGGCGCCCCCCTTCACCTGCAAGGAGCCATTCACATCCAGGTTATCCCAGATAGAGACTCTGCGGACTCCTGATTTCCCGTTTCCCGCGATCATCAATGAATTGTAGTTCGTAGTATCGTTACTGATCTCGGCATGGTTGGGCGATTGACCTGTGAAGCCTGTCCAGCCAGAGGTGAAGCGGACCGGATTCTGGCCGCTCAGGATACGCAGCTCCCCGGCCACATCCAGCTTATCGGCTGGCTCCAGCGTTCCGATGCCCACATTGCCGGAAGCGATCAGGGAGATATGATCACTCCTGTCATTGGAGGTGCCGATCTCCAGCGTGCAATCCTCACCTGTACGGGGATAGTACTTGATCCACGCCTGATCCGACCCGCCTCCGCCCGGATTGGCCGGGAATATAATACCGCTGTGCGCCCCGTTCCCCGTGCTTGGAATAATCTCCTGGGAGGCCTGCATTGTCCCGTTCACATACAGAAATCCGTTCACATCCAGCCGGTCCCAGATGGCGACCTTTCGCTTCTGCCCGGCAGAGTTGTTGCCGACAATCATCAGCGCCTTGTAATCTGTAGTATCGTTACAGATCTCCGCACCGTTCATCTGCTTGTCGGGAAAGCCCGTCCAGGCGGAGGTGAAGCGGAGCGGGTTCCGGCCGCTGAGCAGGCGTACGCTGCCCTCGACATCCAGCGAATCCTCCAGTACCTTCTGCGGGCCGATGCCGACATAGCCGTTCTTATTCCAGGAGAGCGCCTGCTTGTCTGTGCGGGAGCCGTCGGCGTTAACCGTCCGGGTTCCGAGGGCCCCGCCGCTGCCGCCGAATACTACCGGACCATCCACCTCTGCCGCAGCGAAGGGCTTCCCGGCTCCGAACCAGCCCAGGCCATGCGAATGGTCAACCGTGTCCGGGTTCGTTCCTTTCAGCAGCAGGATTCTGTCGTCCTGCAGGGCAAGATCAGCATCACTGTACAGCTTGCCCGCCCCGGTGAAGCCGAAGCTTTGGCCTGCTGATGAAGACAGCTTACTGTGCCGGTGCAGCAGATCAGCGAATTCTGATTTGATCAGGCTGTCCCACTCATTGCCGTAGGCAATGGTCTTAAGATCGTTGCCGAGCCCGGCCTTGAAGCATTTATCCTCCTCCACCCAGACAATCCGTGCATCATGCTTGCCCCCGTCGCCCCGGTATACTTCCAGGCCGCCATCACGCGCACCGGGGAATACATAGTTCGGATCATCCGTGTTAGGGCTGTTCACCTCAACGAAGCTGTTCATAATCCGCATCTCGCTCTGGGCCTTGTCCTTGCTCTTCAGAATCAGCTCGCCCTCAATTGTCAGCGCTCCGGCCACACTCATAGCCCCTGTGAAGCGGGTCTCGGGAGCTCTGATCTCCAGCACTTTACCGGCCTGCAGTGTAGTCATAGACGGCATCGCTGCCAGAACGGCTTCACTCAGCCCCGCGCTGTCCATGCTGTCTTCACTCTGAACCGGGATCACCAGCTTCTCCGTGACCAGCTTCTTGCCGGCGGCACCGGCATAGGTTCTTAAGGGCGTCCGGGCCGCATCACTGTCGTAATCGTAAATACATGTACTGTCGATGGTAATGCCTGCCCCTTCTGTGCGGGGAACCACCCGGGCCAGAAGGATCGTATCGGTACCCTCAGGCTTAGTGGTTCCGTGACTGATTTTTCCCCGCTCCCAGATATGGATCTGTTCCCCTTGACCACGCTCAATGCTGCGTTCGGCCCCCACCTCTTCGTAGCTGACCCAGATGTAGATATTCTCATTGGCGTTATACTCGGAGAGGTTGACCGGATTATCCGGATGCCCCTCATAGATCAGGATTTCCTGGCTGATGCTCTCATACTTGTCACCGTTCTTGACCAGCACCAGATTCAGGGCAAGCCCCTCCGCAATACTCACTTTCATGGATTCCCCCGGCTTCGCCGAGGGCAGTACCTTAAGCCCACAGACAATCCCCCAGGTATGCAGATAACGGTTATGCAGACGCTGCAGGCGCAGGTGAAACTCCTGATCGAGCTTATAATCCTCAGCGTTCAGGAAGAGCCCGTCAAAGTAGCTCATTCTTCTTAATTCTTTTCCCATGATTCGCTTGCCTCCCGGTCTATAATCTCTATTGCTCTGTCATACCCCCGACTAAGGTCTCCATCCCCACACGCCCATAGACCCCCAGACGCATAGACGGGACTTCAATATTCAAGCTGGAATTGGTGTAAAAGGGCCGCTCCTTCCGGATCACCTCCTGCAAATTCCGCACCTTCTGCTGCAGCAGGCTCCGGCTGTACGCCGGGAGGATGATATGGACGGAGAAGTAGCTCGGCTCGGCCGCCCCAACCATCGTATTGATACCTATACGCCGGGCATTACCGAGACGGACAGGCTCCTCGTAGCTATAGATACGGATGGCCGCCTCTTCACCGGCGTGAACCTGCAAATATTCGGCCAGACCGCCCAGGGTGCCGCGTTTCTTGTAGAGCTGGACGATGCTGCTAATCAGCTTGCGGTTAACGGTGCTGCGTGTGTCCGCAAGCGGAAGAATCTGCGTAGGGGCAAGCGTGCGCTCCAGGTTATCCTCCTCACCGTCATACTCTACGCCTTCGGCCAACTGGAGGCCCACCCAGCCTGCAAGCCAGGGCAGAAACTGTGAGGGAGCCGTCTGCGGATCGAAGTATTGATGCAATCCGTCCAGCAAGGCCTCCATTCCCACAGATTCCGCGCCTTCCGTCCCCGTATTGCCGGAGAGCATGGCTTCGAAGGCCTTCAGGAACCGTCCCAGAAAAAACTGTTCATCGGACTCCCCCGATTTCTGCTGGAACACCCGGGGGAGATACTCCACATAACTGTACCCGTCTGTATTGCTCATGCTTCCACCTCAATCTTCAGGTCCTTCAGCTTAAATAACTGGAATGGCAGCAGGTCGGGCGAGTCCAGAGTCACGCTGGTGACATGATCAATGCCGGCGATTCCCTCTACCAGATGATACAGATCCGAGGCGTACAGCTTCCTCCCCGGAAGCCAGCCCTGTCCGTGCTCTCCCCCGTTAACCGGGTCCAGGAACTGTACAATACTATCGTTCACGATACTCCCGATGCTCTGATTCCCGGCGGCAACCGTCATTTCGATCACAACGTCCCGGTAATCAGGCTCAACGACATGGACACGGGTCGTCAGCAGCTTGCTCTTCTCCAGGAAGGCCTTAACCTGCTGCTTGATCTCCGTCATGTCCCTGCGCAGATCCTGCTGATTCGCAGTCTGGAGCACCAGAATCACCGACACATGCCCGAAGGCTTCTTTATTCCGCCCGGTGCCGTTCTCCATATCCGTATTAATCAGACAGAGCGTTCGGACCGCAAGGTCGGGATACGTACTCCGAATCCCCGGGATATCCAGCAGGCTCTGCCTCGCCAGCAGCTGGTAATCTTCTGCCGTCACAGCCCTATAACATTCGGAGAACTGCTTCGCTCCACGGGATATTCCGCTGGCCAATGCCTCTCCGTCCTCCAGGGTGATACCCAGCAGCTTGAGGAATTGCTGCTTGCTCTCATCGGTCACCTGGTCAAGCCTGTAGAGGACCATCTCCGTGAAATAGGCGAACAGCTCCACCAGCGTAATGCCGGGATCGGAGGGATTATAGTTCGTCCATTCCGGATCGTAGAGCGGAATCAGCGCAGTGGCGTCAGCCACAAGCTGGTCAAAGCCAAGATCATCCAGCTTCAATACTGGAAGCGGCATAGGTTCTTCCTCCTTTCTGTAGTTACGGCTCCAAGACATTACAATACGGACACCGCGCCACTGTGTCCGGTATACCGGACAGCCCCGTCAGATACCTCCGCTCTTCCATGCGGATATCCTCCAGCCCGCACGCTGCCGTAGTTGCGGTCAGATCATGCAGCAGGCCAGCACGCTTATCCACAAGATATGGAAAAAGATGCTCCTGAGGCTTGTTCACCAGATGCAGCCCGCCGCAGATCAGCTCGTCCTCTTCCAGATGAATATTGCCGCTGCCGATGGTGCGGATCTTGAGCGGCGTGGTATTGATGTATTCATCCGTCCGGCTCAGGAAGACAATATCCTTCTCCTCGAATACCGCGGTCTTCACCACAAAGGTTACCAATCCCGATTCCAGCCTATTGAGGATATACGTCCGGACCGTCAGATCATCCGTGAGTCCAAATTCCAGATCGCTGCCCTCGGGATAGCTCTCTGCAAGCGGTTCTTCATCAAGGGTCTGGCATTCGAGCATGTCACCGTCGATGGAGAGGACTATCAGCTCTACCGGCTTCCGGGATCTGTAGCGGAGCGTGATGATTCCGTTCTCCTTGAATCCTCTGATCACCAGCGATTTCACTTCATCCCCGGCCTCCACCGGCTCAGCAAGGGCAAATTGAAGCGCGTTGTCCTCAGAGCGCACCAGGCTGTATTTCGGATAGGCGGCCTGGGGCTTATACGGCCCGTTCTCAAGCGGCTCCAGCTTCAGCGTGAAGCATTGCACGGAAGCCTTGACGAGCACATCCGATACATAGTCAACACCCGGCGTCTGCTTAATCACGGCATAGACCTCGGAGACATACAGGTTCTGTCCCAGCTCCCAGCCCGTGTTCCCGTCTGCGCCTTTAAGCGGATGAAAGAACTGCTTCAGGTTATCGATGATCCGGCCCTCAGCTACCTTCCGCTGGTCCGGAGAGGTAAAGACTACGGTTGCCTCCACAGCAGTGCGGACATAGTCCGGGCCAATGACCTCAATCCCCGGCTCGGCGTTGTTCAGGGGGGCTGAGATCCGTTCACACAGATAGGCTTCAATCTCACTGCGCAATTCCTGGCTCGGGACCGGTCTCGGATCATCTGTCTCCGGTACCACGATCAGGGTAGCCCTACCCGGGGTGAATTCCAGCTCCCGGTTCATAGCACTGAGACATTTCACCTTGGCAATCTGGGGCATCGCTTCACGCACCAGCCATTCCATGTCCTCAGCGGTTACGCCCCTGTTCCAGCTCTTCAGCGTATGCGGCCCGCGAAGCTCGGCCTTCTCCGCTTCCTCCTGATCGAAGCCGCCGTCCGCCGCCACCGGATTCGTTACGGAATCCAGCCAGCTGTAGCTATCCCATATGCGCGATACCGAGCCTGCAGCAACATTCCCGGACGCCCCACCGCCATGCTTATAGTCACATAGGATGTTGTCAGTGCCCATAGGCGGAATCATTCCGCTCCGTCCATCCCCGAACATGATCATTCCGGTGCTTCTGTCCAGCATATAGTGCCTTGAATCTGAAGAGGATACGGAGAATGTATCTACTTCCTCCCACGGTATCCATGCCCCCTGACCGGTGGCTTCCCGGACCTTAAGAAGCTGGCCGGGCAGCACGGGTATCTTGGACAACTGAACGATCTGATTCTCCTCACCATTGCTGGAGCCCAGAAGCTCTCCCGCAGCGGTATTGGAATTGCGGGCCCAGACCGCATTAGCGAGAATGGCATCCACCTGCGGGACAATCTCGAACCGGCCTTCATCCAGCCGGGCACGTATCCAGTACTGCTCCGTACCGAACAGCGGCCGCTTCGCAATATCTCCCGGTACGGCAAACTGCAGAATCTCCCTGCGGGTGAAGCCTCTGATCTCATCATTCACGCTGAGCGTCAGCCATCTTCTGCCGTCCCAATACTCCCACGCAACCACTGGACGGCCCAGCTGTTCACCGGTTAGCGGAAAGAAGAGCGACACGGGCAGATCGCTGATATCACGGTCAAAGCCCAGATAGAAGGTCGGCTCCGTCTCAGCGCACGGATAGAAGGGCTTGAAATACTCACCTTCGTTCCGGCAGGCCGCCGACCTGTCGGCGAAGCTGAAGTTATTCTCTGTGAGTACGGTCTGCGGGTGCGCCTCCAGCGTGTAGCTGTAGGCAATACTGAGCTTACGGATGGAGGGCGGCGCGTAAGTCGCCTGGGTCACCTTGAGCTTGGCTACATTGATGCTTCCCTCCCCAAGCTTGACCTCTTCATCCTGATATTCGTATTTCGCATCCTCGCCGTAATTCCCGCCGGTGATGCGGGCCCGGACCCAGTACTGCTCTTCACCGCCCAGCGTCAGCTTCTGGATACCCGGACAGACGAAGCTCAGCGTTCCGCTGGCAGTAAGACTGCTGACCGCACGGAGGGCAGCGCCGCCATCAGCTGCACCGCCTTCGTCCGTTCTCTCCTCAAGACCGGTGATCGCAAGCCATTCCTGCCCGCTCCAATATTCCCAGCCAAGTCTCACATACGGTGTGTCCGGCAGCTTGCTGATCTCCGGCTCTGACAGCTCCACCCTCAGCGTAATCCGGGCACCCGGCTTCGAGAAGGCCTCGCCGCAGGCGATATAGAACGTATCGTTGATTCTGGGCTTGTCCCCCAGCGGATAATAATCCTTGCCCATATCCAGCAGGTTCCCGTTATTCACCGTCACATCCGGCGGGAGCGGCTGCGGACTCACCACGTTAAGCTCCAGCCGGATATCTTCGATATCTGGCATGAGCACTCCGGCGGTTATAGGCTTCTTCAGCTCGGCGAAGATCCATTTGCCCGGCCATTCCCGTAGCGTCCCGGACGATCCGTACCCCGCCAGCGTCTTCGTATGCACGCCAGTCAGCCGGTCGAACCGGACCACTGCCCTCCACAGAGCATTCTCTTCCTCTTCCGCTTCGGCTATCGAGGAAGGATACAGCTGCACAGAATTCCCTTCTTCATCGAAACAAAACCAGTCCATATGGTTCAGCAGATTCCCGGTTCTGTCCTGCCCCGGCGCGGCCTTGCTCAGCGCAGCTGCATCAGGCTTGTTGAAATAGACCGATAAGCTGCTGCCCGCTTCCTGGAATCCTAACAGCTCTGTATGCCCCAGATACAATCTGTGGACTACTGTAGAATCGCCCCTGAACAGCCGGGCAGGTCTGCCGGCAGGTCCCCCGGCAAGCAGATCATCCTGATTGCTCCACTGGTCCTCCTCCGGATCGAGACTCGCCGCCCGGACCGGCTGCGCCATAATGACGGTCAGATCCTTGTCTGTCTCAAAAACCACCTCCGCCCCCTGCTCCGGCTGGGAGGATACCCGGGTTCCGGCCTGAACCGTGTTATAGCTGCCCGAATCCGGCTTCAGCCGGAAGAGCAGCGGAACTTTGGCAGCACGGGGCGGAGTAGGATGAATGCCGATCAGATTCAGGAAGGAGGTGAAGTTCTTCGCAGGCGCCTGATTCAGCCGGCTGATCACTTTGCCCATCATCCCGGTGAAGATATGGACCAGCGCATCTGCCTTCTTGTCTGCCTCAAGCTCCGGCACATCCATCCATTCCCGGCTGCAGTATTGGTAGATTAAACGTCGTAGCTCGGGAACCAGCTGTTCCTGATCCCGTTTATCAATAATAGGCATTTGGTTTGGCATTATTTCCCCACGCTTTCAAGGAAGAATGGATAGACCAGATTATATTTGCTGTTGCTGGCCCTGATCGAATAGTCAATGGACACCTCAAGCTCGGAGCGGTCCGAGCGCGGGGTAACCGTAATGTCGTCCACTTCAATGCGCGGCTCCCAGTTCTGCAAGGCTTCTTCAATGAAGCTTCGCAGCAAGGTTGCGGTGCTCATGGTATTGGGCGAGAACACCAGCTCATTCAGTCTGCAGCCGAAATCGGGCCGCATGACCCGCTCGCCGCGGGCCGTTGACAGAATCAGAATGATCGATTCCCGGATGGAGTCTTCTCCACCGGAGGATCGGAGACTGCCCCGCTGGACAGCGAGCGGATACGTCCAGCCCCGTCCCAAAAAATCTACAACTTCCATCTCTCAGCCTCCTATTAAGACCGTTCCCGCCGCAGACACTTTCCCTACCGGAAGGTCGGCCGGATCATTACAGACAAGCGCCGGATCACCGTTTCTAGCAGCCTTTTTCCCGTTGATAAATACCGTCGTGCTTCCGGCGCTGATAGTCCCCTTATTGGTTGGAGGCTTCTGAAACGGGCCTCCCTGCGGAACATGGGCCGGCGTATTCGTGGCCGTAGAATCCATGGTGGCTGCCGGCTGCCCCATAATCTTGACATTCGTGCTCAGCGCACCGTCCAGAATTCCCGTGAAGGGATGGGGCAAGGGTGTCGGAACGAGAGCCGATCCGGCTGGAAGCATCACGATATGTGTATCCGTCGCCAGAATCCGGTCGCCTTTTTTCGCTGCAGGCTGTCCCATGAATGAAGCCCCCTCTCTAATTAATTTTGACCGTAGCCCCTTTGATCGTCATACTGGCGGCGGCTTTGACCTCCATCCCGGCCGAGGCTTCGATGGCAGTGCCCGCCGATGATTTCATTTCAATGGATTTGGCGGACAGGGCCAGCTTGCCTCCCGCCGAGATTTCAATATCCGCACCGGCGGATACCGACACCTTATTCGCCTTGGTATCCAGGATGATCCGGTTCTTGCCTGATTTGTCGCTAATCCGGATCTGCTCCGCGCCGCCCTTGTCATCCAGCTTGATTACGTGGCCCTTGGCGGAGGTAAGCGTGATGCTCTCTTCCCCCTTGGTGTCGGCGAACTGCAGAACATGCCCGCTGCGGGATTTGAACAGGCGGATATTATTCTTGCCGTCCTTGTTGGTCTCCGGCGGCAGGTCTTGTCCATTCCACAAGGAGCCAATGATATAAGGGCGGTTGACATCCCCGTTCTCAAAGGCTACCAGCACCTCATCCTCCACCTCCGGCAGGCAAAAGGCTCCCCGCTCCTTCCCGGCCATCCAGGACGCCATTCGCGCCCAGTTGGATTCCGGCATCCCCATCAGCGGGATCTTCACCTTCACCCGTCCGGGCCCAGGCTTATCCGCATGGTTCGCCGAGTCATTATTGATGACAATCCCCACCATTACACCGAAAATCCGTCCCTCATTCATAATGCTGTCCATAAAATTGCTAATTCCGGGTCCTTCACTCATAGGCCAGTCCTCTTCACCTTGAACGTCGTGGTATAGCCCTTGCTGTCGATCTTGTGAACTGTAGCTACAATGTAATAAATACCGCTGAAGCGCTCGCCCAGACCCATCAGCTTCACAGTCTGCCCCGCCCGGAGCTTAGGGTTCCCCCAGCACATGCCTTCCCCGGCAATGAACTCTCGCAGGCGGCTGTTGTAAGCGGCGGCGGCCAGCACCTTGGCTTCGTTCATATCCAGCAGATTCTCGGCCATAATCGTAATCGGTGATTCCCCGACCGCTGTGGTGCTGATCGAGAAGCCGCCTTCCTTCCCGCCCATTCTGGTCGTCTCTTCCCCGCTCTTAGCAATGGCCTCAAGCTCCTTCTTCTCCTTCACATCCCAGCCCTTAACCGTCACCTTGCTCCCTCGGGTAAGAGCCCTCAGCTCCAGATTCAGCCGTTCAAAATCCTTCTTGAAGCTCATCTCCGGCAGCACCGGGGCCTTCACAGACCGCGACTTGACGAAATGCAGCTTCTTATCTGCCGCGAACAGCTCATAATCGAGCAGGGCTGCCCGCTCCAGCAGAAATTCGTAGTTGCTCTGATTATTCTGGAAGAGGTAGGGATACACCGTTCCGGTATCCTCCACCACAGGGGTCAGTCCATGCTCCTTGGCGATTTCCGCAGCAATGTCACTATCCTTCTTCTTCAGAAAAGCTTTGCTCCTCGTCCCCATACGCAGCCTGTGCAGCAGATCATATCCGCGGATATCCAGCACCGAATGCTCCGCAAAGTTCAGATCCAGCGAGGTAATCTCCCCGCTGATCATCTGCTCCGGCTGGTCGAGTCCAAGGGAGAGCTTCAGCTGGTCGCCCGGCTTAAGGCTCGTCAGATCCGTTCCCCGCCACATGCCGCTTCCGGCATTCACCATATTCATCTGGATGGAAAATACCGCCGGCAGATTAAGCTCATCCTCCAGCGTGACGCCTTCCACCGCCGCTGTCAGTTCAGCGGACAGTTTGCTTCCGTTCAGCTCAATTTTGTAATTCGCTACACTGGTGCCCATGCAATCCCCGCCTTAATCCGGGATAACCAGAGTTCTCCCGATATCGTTTTTGCCAGGAAAGCCAACCGGATTGACGATCCTGTTCAGTTCGGCAATTCTGCGCCAGGCCAGCGGCTCCTTCAGCGCCTCATTCGCAATGAGATCGAGCCGGTCCCCGCTTTTGACCACCCACAGCTTCCGGCAGGCATTCAGGCCCTGGCTGTCCTCCACCGACTTGTCCGGCTCATCCGTGATGAAGGTCACATCCAGAAGCGAGCGGACAGGCGTGCCGTTATCCATGAACATCGTGAACTTCTGCTCAATCTTGCTCAGCAGGCCGCGGTAGGTGAAGCCGCCCCAGACGAACATGCAGACCGGCGGTTTTTTCGTGCTTTTGCCGCTGACCTTGGGATCAAGCAGCGAGGTCAGCTGCCGGGTCTTCTTGCGGACATCCTTGCGCTGCTCATAGGTATCGTAGAACAAGGAGACCTTGAACTCCGGTGTCTCTGTAATCTGGAACTGCTTATTGTTCTTCTCCCCGGTATATTTGCCTTCAAAAGAAACGGTGTACTCATTGGGGTTAAACATCACCTCAATGGCACCCACGGGCAAATCCAGAGGAATGATCTTCGCTTTCTCCGCCATTATCTTAGCCCCCTCCGATCCTTGCGTATTGCCATTCTCTTCTCCAGCACCTGATATACCCGCTCAGCCAGCTGATTCAGCTCTGCTGCATTCATGGCCGGCGGCGGAACGGCCTTGGTGAAGGTCTGCGCCGGAGCCTGGGCCGCCTGTTCCTGCAGCACCCGCTCCAGCTGCTGCTGCATGGGCTCCGGCAGAGCCGCGCGGGGCGCTTCAGGCTTCCGCAGCACCAGGCGGCTATGGCTGGCGGCAGGCTGAAGGTCCGGTTCATATGCAGGGCCATCCGCCCTAAGCGGAACGCCGGGCCTGCTTCGCTGCGGTGCGGACGGCAGCTCCGTCCGGTCCGCAGCGTAGATCAGGCCAGCCTCCACCGGAGCCGCAGGCCCCGGCCCTCTTGAAGCTGCCCGGCCTCCGGCTGCGGCCATTCGCGCGGAAGCCGCCCGCCTGGCCGCAGCTGGTGCACCTGACGCGTCCCCAAGCGGCAGCAGGATCTGCGGCTGCGCCAGCTGCAATGACTTCATCGGCTGCCTCAGATGAACCGTAGCAACAGCAGCGAGCAGCGGGCTTAGAAGCTCCTGCCTGCTCTCCAGCTGTTCAAGCGTTGCCGTCAGCTGCCGCCCTAATCCGAGCTGAAGACTTGCACTTACGCTTGAATGGGGAAGCAGCAGATTATCGGGCTTGAAGCTGAAGGTGGGGATCTTAAGCTGTGCTTCCACAGCGGTCTCGGCTGAGCCTGAGACGGCCTCCCGTATATGCTTCAATGCTTGTGCCGGTACCGGATGCCCTGATTTCTGCCTCAAGGGCTGCGCGTCCGCTCCGCTCTCCACTTCTTGCTTAAGGCCATAGGTCCGCAGCAGCTGCATCACCTGCACCAACTGCTCATGACGATGGACTGCATGTGCCGGTCTGCCTGTCATCCTGTCCTGCTGCCCTGGAAGGACAGAAGCAGTCGGCAGATCGCCTCTGTTCTGCCTGTCTCCCTGGCTTCTTTCGGTTGTAACGCCTGGAGGCTGCATCTTCAGAACAGACGACCCGGACGGCGCAGAGACTTGCACCTGTCTTGCTCCGGCTGGATGAGCAGCTACAGGTTCAGCCGGATGAAGCGCTGTATTTCGAATGCGGTACTCCGTTGTTACTTGATGTTGATTGCTTCTATGCTGCCAGACTCTCTCTTGCAGCACCTGTACGGAGTTAAGTCGTCCTGCTGCTGAATGAAGTCCGCTCCGTAATTCCTCAGCTTGACCAGGAGAAGCAGATGGAGCGCTAAGTCCAGCCGTGCTCCTGCTTTGAGTAATGAGCAGGATGCGGCTTGCCGGTCCGGGATTGTTCTTCCCCGTTACTGCCGGATAATAGAATGACTGATGGATATGGTTGGTCACCATGTCCGTACGCTGCGATGTCTCCGGTTCCGCAGCATACAGCGGATTGTGCCGCAGGATCAGGCTCTTCAGCTTGCTCCGCCAACGGGTCAGGCCGTATTTTGCCAGAATCGACTGAATGAACTCGGTCTGCTTCTGATTCGCAGGAGCCGCCGTGCTCCGAATGCTCCGGCTCATTACCGGTACCTGTACAGACCGTTATGAGTCAGAACCAGACTCTCGACGGCTACCGCGCTGCTGCTGGCGTTGAACGCCGGCCCTTCCCATTTGATGGGGCAGGCTTCGATGAAGTTCCACCACACCTTGGGTGTGCCGGAATGATCCAAGAGACAGATGGACCCGCTACGCCGCCGGATGACCCCATTGACCACATTCTGATACCAGTTCCACAGATATTCATCATTCGTGACCCCGTTTTTCAGCGTCAGATCCGAGTATTTGGTCGGTCCCAGGAACACAAATTCCTTATGATTCTCACCGCCAAAGGTTTTGCGC
Source organism: Paenibacillus sp. FSL R7-277 (assembly GCF_000517965.1). Taxonomy (NCBI): domain Bacteria; kingdom Bacillati; phylum Bacillota; class Bacilli; order Caryophanales; family Paenibacillaceae; genus Paenibacillus; species Paenibacillus sp. FSL R7-277. The sequence goes on along the minus strand of NZ_ASPX01000122.1, from coordinate 6,495 downwards.
TCCACCTGTGTCTCCACGCTAAGGCCTGAGACCTCAGAGAATCCGGCCACGGAGATCCCGTCAATTTCCACGATGAAGTTATAAGCAAGAAAGGGATCTTCCCGGTACCCGGGTACCCAGCTACTTTTCGCGCCGATATTTAGCATATTTGCCTTCATGTTATCCTCTCCTAAGCCTCAAAGAAGTTCTTCTTCTCTTCCCCGCCACTCAGCTTCTGATTGATCCGGCTGACTTCACTGCACCAGCGGTCCCGTTCAGCGTGCTCCAGGTTCAGCACCGCCGTATAGTCCCAGTGCAGATAGTAGGTCAGAAAGGCTACCTCCTCGTAGAGGCGGTCAAGGGGGTAGCCGACTATTCCCCCGGCGGTTCCAGTTCAAGCTCGAAGCGCTGCTCGCATTTGGGGCACTGCGCATGAACCGCATTACTTCCGTTCTGGTTAATCCGGTTATACAGATCCTGCAGATAAGCGAAATCCGAGGTATACAATTCTTCGATGACTCTCGGTGTAATCATGCCCAGCCCGCCCAGTCCGGTGACCACTCTGGAGAGCAGAATGACTGTCAGATACGCAGGGTTCTGCTGAACCCTGGAATCCCGTAGCGGTGTAATCTCATCGGCTGCGGTAGCCAGACGCATGGTGCCCTGCTTATGCAGCGTGCCCGCTTCATCCACGTACCCTTTGGGCAGGGTGAAGCTGAATTCAGTTTGTAATAGTTCCATGATCTCCCTCACTTCCTCCTCTAGACCATCCTCATGTCTTCGCTTCCTTCCGGCATCCCAGGCCATGAATATGATGTCCATACCGTCCATCTTATGTTTTGGCGTATCGCATCACATCCACAGTGACGATGACGAAGGGCGGGAAGCTATTTCACTCTGCGTACCCCTTCATGCACCAGCTCCATCGACTCGACAGAGACCTCGTTGCCTTTGGCGCTAAGGGCGCTGACATCATACTTGATCGGCCAGGCTTCGAGGATATCCCACTGCGCCTTGTCATTGCCTTCTTCATCCACCAGGATGATCGACAAGCTCTTGCGGTTCTTCAGCGCGCCTTTATCCTCAATCGACTTGCGCCAGTTGTAGAGCTCCAGGGAGTCGGTCAGACCTTTTTTCAAAGTGATATTCCCGAATTTGGTCAAGCCCGACAGCTTGCGTGCATGCGGGGCATCGATGCCCTCCCGGTAGTCCACAGCCTCTGTGGATGTATCCGGTATCGTTGCGTCTGCGAAGGCTGCGGTCTGAATGCCGTCAATTACAACGCGGAAGCGGTAATTGCGGTAAGGGTCTAATCTTTTGCCGGTTGCCATAGGATAAATCTCCTCTCAATCTCTTATTTGGATAAGGTCTTCTGGCTGACCCGGATGACTACGAATTCAGCCGGTTTGACCGGGGCTACACCCACTTCGATAATCAGCTGGCCGGCATCCCGCACGGCAGGCGGGTTGTTCTCCTCGTCCACTTTGACGAAGAAGGCCTCTTCCTGCGTGGTTCCGTAGAGCGCACCGTCTCTCCATACCCGGGTCAGGAAAGCCGTAAGATTGCGTTTGACCTTGCCCCACAGACTCGGATCATTCGGTTCAAACACGACCCACTGGCTGCCCTCATCCAGCGATTCTTCAATGTACATCATCAGCCGCCGGACGTTGACGTAACTCCATTCCGAATCCGCGGACAGCGTTCTGGCTCCCCAGACACAGATGCCTTCCGGCAAGGAGCGGATCACGTTGATGCCGCCTGGATTCAGCAGCTCCTGCTCCGCCTTGGTAATGATCTTCTCAATACCGACTACGGAATCCAGATAACCGTCGGTGGTGCCTGCCGGTGCTTTGTGGACACCGCGAACGGCATCGACATACGCGTACGTACCGGCAATTGCCCCGGACGGCGGCACAAGCTTCTGCTTCCCGGTCAGCGGATCGTTGATATAGACCCAAGGATAGTACAGGGCGCCGTAGGACGTATTGAATGAATTGCCCGAATAATCGCCCGCCCCCTCCTTGAAATCCTTGACCTCCAGCGGGCTTAAGCCATGCGGAGGATCTACGATGAAGATGCAGTCTTTTCTCAGCTTGCAATAATTCAGCATATCCAGGATGGTGCCCCGGCTGTACGCCATATCTGCAAGGTCTGGAGCCGCTACAATGTTGATGCCGTCAATCGTATCGAACGCGTGGATACCGGCCCGCTTGACCGCATCCCCCAGGAAATCAATCGGGGACATCCCGTTCACACCGCCGCTGAGGGACAGGGCTGTTTCATTGAACGCCGGCGTTTTCTCCATATTCTCCAGAATGGTCAGGTCCACCAGCGGCTTCACACTGACGAAGGCGGATACCTGATTCACCTTTTCTTCAAAATTGATCAAGAGCATGTTGTCGAAGATTTCGACGATTTTGCCCTCTTCGTCTTCTCCGCTGTATTCATCATTGAAATCACTGTCCAGCAGATACTGCACAATCATCTTGAAGCCAAATTGCTGCTTGTTAGAGGACGGGCTGATCTTGACCGAAATCCGGTTGCCCCACTCCCCTTCCGAACGTGCAACTACTTTGAATAAATCCAGATTATCGGTATCGCGAACCACAAGCGAAGCCGGCCGGATATCGGTGGATGCCGCTCTCACTACGTAGCAGGAGGTGCCTCCTTCCGCAAAAAAGTTATACACGGCATAAGCCAGATAGCCATTTGGAATAAACTGGCCGAACTCATTGACGAACTGGCTCCAGTTGGTAACCAGTACCGCTTTGCCGATGACCCCTTTTTCTGCGATCCCGACGAAGGCCCCGACTGAGGTGCCCACACCGGCAATCGGCTTGACCCCGCTTGAGACTTCCTCCACATACACGCCTGGCGATAAATAATTTGCCATCTCTTACCCTCCTAAAAAAGTTGAATTAGCTTCTGCTTCTGAAAGAAACCTTCGGCGAAACTGGCTCCGTGTGCATAAACTGCAGTGTAAACAGTGTTTATACAATCCGGTTAGGCACAGCTGCCTTTGTCTGCGGAATATCCGCTTGTACGGGTGCCTTGCATGTCATTCCCTCCATGAATCACTCCCTTCACAGAAGCAGTCTCTGCCAGCCTAACTACAGGGGATGAACGCCCAGCTCTTTCACCTCAACCCGTGGGATCAGGATCGTCTTATCCGCAGGCAGCCGTACCGGCGACACCAGATAGGACAGGCTCACCTTAGCCGGCTTCCCGGGGAATACTTCCCACAGCTGCTTGATATCCTGAATCGTCAGGTTGTTATAGGAGATCCGGATTTTCTCATTGCCGCATTCGGCCAGGTTCCCCCGCAGATCGCTGCCGCTAAGCACCGGATGCTCATGGAACAGCTGAAAGATCCGGCCCAGGATCAGCTGCTCAGTCTCCCTGTCCTTGGCATAAGGTGTGAGCAGATAGTACAAATCCAGATAAGCCGGCGGATACATGAACTCATTCTTGCCGCCGGTCTCTTCCTTCTCACTGTTGCGCATACTTGGGCTATGGCTCAAATAATACAAACACATTGAGAGCTTCATCGTTGAGCTGTCAATGTCACTCGGAGAGCCGAAGCTGATGAAGCTGTCATCGTTCAGCTCAGGCACATGCGCCTTCAGTAGCGCCTTCAGGCTGGTGCTGACATCTCTTATTACCGTACCTGTATCCACGGCCATGCTTATTTCACCTCGATCAGTGTGTGATAGGGCGCATAATCCGATTGCAAAAAGGTTCTGCCCAGCTTCAGATACTCCCGCTTGGCCGCCAGCATGATCTGCTTCATCCCGATCGAACAGCCCTCATGGGCCGCATAAAAGGCCGCATTCAAGGCAATGTTCTTGATGTTGCCTCCGGCCAGAATGAACTTCTCCGCCATGAAATCGTAATCCAGGCCGGCATCAAGCGGCGCTCCCGCCGGGAACATTCCCTGCCAGATCCGGCCGCGCTGCTGCTCCTCCGGGAACGGGAATTCCAGCTTGAAATGCAGCCTGCGGGCAAAAGCATCGTCCAGATTCTGATTCAGGTTGGTCGCCAGAATCACAATTCCCGTGTACTCCTCCATCTTCTGCAGCAGGTAGCTGATCTCCACATTCGCGTACCGGTCATGCGCATCCTTGACCTCAGAACGCTTGCCGAACAAGGCATCCGCTTCGTCGAAGAAGAGAATGGCGTTCGAGGTCTCCGCCTCATCAAAAATCCGCGACAGATTCTTCTCGGTCTCTCCGATATACTTGCTCACAATCTGCGAGACATCGATCTTGTAGATTTCCAGACTCAGCTCAGTCGCAATCACCTCAGCGGCCATTGTCTTCCCGGAGCCCGGCGGCCCCGAGAACAGGATGTTCAGCCCTCTTCCGAGCGACAGCCGTCCCGCAAAGCCCCACTCCCCATAGACGAGCGCGCGGTATTTCACCTGACGGCAGATTTCCTTCAGCTGATTCAACTGCTCTTCGGGAAGCACCAGCATGTCCCAGGTATACATGGCCTGGACCTTCGAGGCCAGTGCCTGGATTCTGCGGCTGGACTGGAAGTAACAGGCTTGGTAGAGATCCTTCGTGCTAATCCCGCTGTCCCTGGAGCCATTCCAGACGGCGATGTTCTCACTGCCGTTCAGCGCGGCCCGGATCTGGCTTGAAGTGAAGCGGAAGCTGCCGCTGACTTCATCCAATTCCATCTGCGGAGACAGCTTATACTTCTGGCCGAAGGCTGTCCACGCCGCCTTGCGGGCCGCTGCATCCGGAAAGGGCAAGTCGATCTGCATGAAGTTCAGCGGAATTCCGGTGAAGCTGATTCCCCACTGCGCTTCTCCAAGGATGAACGTCAGCGGTGCACAGTCTGCCAGCATCTCCATGAGGAGCCGGATCTGCAGGCTGTAGCGGTCATCCTCTGTCACCAGGCTGTCGAAGCCGGTGAAGCAGAGGGCCGTCTTCATCAGCAGTGCATGCCGTCCAAGCAATCTCAGCATTTCGCTGAAATCAGCCTCAGGGCGCAGCAGCTTCTCCAGATCGGCAACCAGCACAGAGAGTCCCAGGGTGCCGCAGACCTCGCGGATACCTCCGAGCTTCACGGCCTCGTCCGGCCCGCTGACGTATAGCAGGCTGCTGGAGCTACCGGGGCTACCGGCCCCGCTGCAGCTGTAATGCTTCACGAACCGTAACAGCTTCTGCTCCAGCTCAGCCGGGAAACGGGATTGCTGCGGAAGGGGCACCGTGCTAAGATTCGCCGCCTTCGTCAGACGTTCATCCAGCACCTCATAGCCGAGCAGCAGATTCACCGCCCAATCCTCCAGCTTCAGCGGCCGGGCGATTAACGGAATGCGGCTGTCACCGTACTCCCCTCTTCGCTCCAGCAGCAGCTTCATCAGCGGCGCATTCGCATCGAACAGCAGACGGGCCGCCTGCCGCTCATCCTCTGCCCCGGCGAATACTTCCAGGACCAAAGCAACCAAAGGGCGCTTGTCCGACATATCATTCTGCAGGTAGGCATAGATTCGCCCATACTTGCTGTCCAGCTCAGGCGCCAGACAAGCGACCAGAATGCTTACCTCCAACCCCGACAGGTTAAGTGCTGAAGCCACCTCCGGGAGCATGAGCCTGGGTGCGGGACTGGATGCCTGCCCTGCGGACGGGTAGAAGCTTGCCTTCAATCTGGCAGCAATCTGCCGTTCCAAATGAGCAATTTCCGCTGTTAATAGATTGATGTAACGCTCATCTTCAGGCGGGACATCCAGCAGACTGCGAATCTCCTCGTCCACCAGCTCCAGCTCTGCATGCGGCTTCGGTCCCGCAAGGTACCTGAGCTTAAGCCGGAGCTCCAGCAGTTGCAGCTCTTCTGCGAGATGTTCTTGGTTGGAGCTGTAGGGCGGAGCGGGTTCGCCGCTCTCCTCTCGGGGAGCTGCTGCTCTGGATATTGCTTCAGAAGCTGCTGCTTCATGAGCGGAAGCGGAAGGAGCTGCAGCGCCTGCGCCAAGCTCGGCTGCTTCGACCCGTTCCACACCGTCAGCAGCCTCCGCTGTTTCCTTTCGATAGCCTCTAGCCAATTTTTTGAATTTCATCGGCAGTTCTGTCCTCACTCTATATTTTCTTGTTCATATATAAAGTAAGTTTTGGGAGGGGAATTACAACTGGGGGGAGGGGGAATTAAATAAAAAAACAGGTTAATCATCGGATACTGTATCCTTTAGATTAACCTGTCCCGATTAAGTTGTTCTATTTGTTACCTGGAAGCAGAATGTAGGTTATACCTCGGCTTTAGAATAATATTTGATATATCTTTCACCAGGAGGTACTGACTTATCTTCTAACAGTTCTGTTCCGAGTAATATAGCCTTATTCTCTGTTCGGGAGAGGAACAGAACGTAGTAGTCTCCAAGTGTGGGAAGAGCAAACAAGCCGTAGCTGCTATTCTTCAATAATCTGTTCGTTTCCCGTATCTTATCAGGCAAGAATTCATACTCCATTTCACCGAGCGCTTCCAGTTCATCTTGTGTAGCAAGCTCTATTCCACGCT
>NZ_ASPX01000121.1:0-105066 GCF_000517965.1 Paenibacillus sp. FSL R7-277 | reverse complement strand
CCCAAAAAGCCATATTTTAATACTCTTTCATAATGGCTTGTACGATCCTCCCCTTCCAGAATCGCTCTTGCATCCTCCTGGCCCGGAAATAGGACTTCCAGTATTCCTTTATCCAACATCTGCTTATCCTCCGTTATGCATTATTGAAACAGCTCTTCCCCATATTGATTCAAGAAATAATCCGGATAATTTTTACGATAGAAGCTATCAATTTGCACAAGCAGAGGATCTTTCTCCGGATATGGCTCTGGCTCCTGAAACACCATTTGCGCCTCAGGTGTATTCATCAGCAGCTCTTCAAAATGCTGTGGAACCGGTAGCCCCTTCTTCTTCCTAACATGCAGCAGAAACAAGATTTCATAGGGATAGAATCCATACCGGTAGTCACCAAATTCGATAGTTTTCCCCAGTTCGGAGGCCAGCTCGGAATGATAATTGATCATTTGTCCTATCAAAGCAGTTATTTCTTCTTCTACGGGAGTTGACCAGCTTTTCAGTACTTCATCGTAAATTCCCAGATCATCCGGTATCAGATCGTGTGGGGCCTCCCGTTCTATAAGTTCTTCTTCTACAGCTATAAACACATCTTCATTGGTATCCATAATCAATTGATTTCTATACAGCAAATAAAGCTCTAATAGAAACCAGGTGTGCCTGTTTAAATTATTAGCTGAAATGGAGCTATCTCCTATATGTTCTGCTATAAAGTTAAACAAGATATGCTCCTCTTGTTCCCAACCGAACATTGTAAAGTGTATTAAGCATGAAATGATATCCTTAAAACTGTAAGTTACCATCATATTTGGATAACGAATTTTATATATATCTCGCGACAGACACTGATAAAATAAAGCAATTTGTAGTTGCTTTAAACTATCTATTGAATGACTTCCATCGATTAATATATCCTTCTTCCACAATAAATGGTAATGCGCAAAAATCGAACCAATCCTAACTAGTAGAATATGATCTTTCTCTCTTTCATTAGTTTTAATGATTTGTTCAATTCCATCTTTCAATCCATTGTATTTAACTATACTTTTTTCATAAATATCCCTATCTTCAAAATTTTTAACATATTTCTTATACGCCAACTCTGCCTTTTTTTGATTAAACATGATTTCCTCCCCTACTGTTTGTTCCAAACTTTTATTTTCAATTCATCTACACCAAAACCCATTGAGGTTCTCTTAATATCTGTTTCAACTCTAATAAACTCAAATTTCAATTCAGGATTTTCTTCAATTAATTGCTCAAATTTCTCAAGAAAACCATCATACCTGGTGCCCCCATGTAGCATCTGCTCAAAATACTCTTTGCCGCCTGATAGTTGAGCTTTAGAATATGAAAAGCTTCCCATTTCTGATGCTTTAGATTCAATCATTGTCAATTTTGGTGGTGGACCTTGGGATAAAAATGTTCCATCAATTCCGTTCCTACCTTTTTGAAACATTGATGAAATATCCTTACCTAGGTTATTTTCTTTGGCAACAATCCTCGCAACCTCTTCGCCAAAGTCTCCCTTGTCATGATTGAAATCTTTATAGGCAATTTTTCTTTCGTATTCTTTTGCAACCCTAAGGTCAAATTTATCGCTAATTTCTCCAACAGTATCAAGTTTGTTTGCTAGTTTGCTCTTTTTACGAACAGCTCTTTTTAGCCGGGCTTTGTTTCCATCCGCAAACTGAGCAATTTCCTCCAGATCTTTAGCATCAAATTTTTTAAGTTTAGTACTCTCATATTTAGTAAGGGTAATTGGTTTCTTTCGACTACGTTTAAGCTCTTTTAATTGCTTTTCATCTACTTCTAATATCGTCCCATCAGCCAACAGCACCCAAGGATTAACCTCGCCATACAGACGAATATGCTTGCCCTTGCGCACCAGCTTAAACTTCTTGAACTTGAACTTTTGCAGAATCCGGTCCAGCAGGCCCCGGAGATTTTTGGCCCCCTTCATGAGCCCCTTTTGCAGGCTCTTGATCACGATTTTACCATTACGTATGATCATGCTGCCGCTCCTGGAGGCCAGCTTGGCTCCGGATTTCAGCAGGCTCTTGATGCCTTTGGCTCCTGCGCCTACAACGTTCTTCACCCCGCTGGCTGCCGCTCCGACGCCCTTCTTGACAGTTTGTCCGGCTTTCTTGAGGTTGGCTCCGACAGCTTTGAAGCCACCCGCCATCGCCAGCTCAACCAGTCCCATCGCCAGTGCAGTAGCGAGCGCAATCGCGGCAGGTTCGATCATTTTCTGCCAGCCCTGGCTCAGGTAGGTGCCGATGTAGCCGGCGGCTTGCGCTAAGGCTTGCGCAATAGAAACAATTGCCTGAGCCTGCATCGCAACAGTGATAATATTAATAATAGGGGGAATAAGAACAGTAATGGCACCGCCACTGATGACAAAAGCTGCGCCAACAGCAACCAATGCTCCCGCTATACCCGCAAGCAGCTGTAATCCATGGGCCTTCATCCATTTTATTACAAATGATTTAATTTGGTCAAACAACATTTTCGCATTGCCTGCGCGCAGCTTCGCACCGTCTGCGATTTTGCCGCCAAGGCTCTGATTGGCTGCTCCGGTGTCGAATTCCGCCATAATGCTGTCCATTGTAGCCGGGTCGCGGCTGCCGGATATCTCCTTCGTTTCTCCATCCTTCAGGTTCGCCTCCTGCACCAGTGCAGGGTCCATTTCACCCTGCTCCACCGATTCCATCTCAATATCTTCGGCGGACAGCTTCTCATCCGCTGCCGGTCCTGCACCCTCTGTCTGCTCTGCAGCTCCGCCTTCTGCGGCTCCTGCCCCCATAGGCTTCGAGATATCTACTCCGAGCAGATACTCCCACATCTTCCCTTCCAGATGGCTGAATGAACGCTTCGCAGCCTTCCCGAGCGCCCCTATACGGACGAGCACATCCAGGAAAGTCGCAATCAGCAGATTGCCGAGTGTTGAGATTAGCTTGGAATAGAAGTTCTGCACTGCTGCCAGCGCCTGATCCACTTTAGCGGCCAGGAAGTCCATCACCTGAGTGACCTTGGTCTTGAGCTTCTGGGCCAGCTGGTTGACCGCTTTAATGGCTTTATTGACAACTCCGTCAATCTTGCTGCATAGCTTGGCTGCAATGCCGGGGAACTTGGCAAATACAACGGAGACCAGCTTTTTAAGCAGCACACCCAGGCCCTTGATCAGGGTTGTAATCAGCTTGCGGCCCAGTTCAATGATACCCAGTACAGCCTGCTTTGCTTTGTCAAAAATAAACTTAACCGCTTTGCGGAGACCCTCAAAAATGAAGTTAACTGCTTTCTTAACGACTTCGACCACAGCTTCCAGCTTATCCTTCACCCAGCCGAGGAAGCCGCCCTTCTTCTCTTCCTTGGCCTTCTCCTGTTCATGCTTGCCGTCTGCTTCCTTCTTCGCTTTACTGTAGGCCTGCGTCGCTTCCCGTTCCGCTTCGGACTGCTTCTTCTGGGCTTCCCGCTCTTTGTCGGTGCGGACGCTGTTGATCTCCTGCTTCTTCTGCTGGGCGGCTGATCCGGCCTGCTTGGTATAGTCCGTCTCGGCAGCATCCAGCTCCTTTTTCCACTCGCCCTGCAATTGGGTGACTTCTGCTTTGGCTCCAGCCTGCTGGCTGATCTGCTTGTTCTTCGCCTCGGTCTCGGCCTGCCGGATTTGCGCCTGGCTGTCGGCTTTGGAGCCCAGCACTTTACTGTCAAATTTCGCTTGTTCCTTCTTATATTCCGCCTGCTTGGCGCCGAGCTGCTTCTTCATCTCTGGAGCCAAGCTGCGGTTCAGTCCTGCTGTCATTTCTGCAGGCAGTGCCAGTGCGGGCAGTTTTTTGGCCCCAGGTGCCTGCCCGCCTTTCAGCCCTGCAGCAGCCTTCACCACGGTGCCATCCGGCTCGGGATAGATCTCATTCTCCCCGAACGGCTGCTTGATCTGGCCCATCTCCGCCTGCTTGGCTGCGCTCACCTGCTGGGAGGCCTCATGATGAAAACCCTCCATCTGGGAGGGATCTGCCTCCCCGGTCATACTGATTCCCGGCGGCTGGGCGGCTGCGGATCGGATTTCGCTGAGCATCGCCTCCGGATTGCCCCCGGAACCGGATGAACTAATGTTCATTTTATCCAGCTTGCCTGCACTAACAGCCCCGCCGGTACGCTCGCTTTTGAAGCCTTCCTTCACAGTGTGCTTCAGTGCTGCCGGTTTCTTCCGGGCCTGCAAGACCTTCCCTTTCAAGCCGGTCGGTACAGGAACAGCAGGCAGCCCTTGTTTGGTCTTCTGCGCCTGCTTCGTGAAGGCACCGGAGGATACATTCACCGCCTGGGCATAGGCATCCCCCAGCTCTGTAGGCTGAACCTGTGTCAGCTGATCCAGAATCTGCCCAGGATCTTCACCGCTGATCTTCACCGCCTTGCCCTCCGCCGGCTTCTCCTTCCCATCTCCCGCCAAGGCACCTAGTGCTGCTCCGAGCGATGGCTCCTTCGCTGCTTTCTTCGGTGCATCAGCGCCTTTGGAGGCGGCGGACTTCTTGGCTGGCTCCGGCGCATCCCCTCCCTGAGCTGCTGCGGGCTCCTCCGCCTTCCCGGCATGTACCGGTCCCGCAGACGGCTCTTCCCGGGCCTCTTCTGCAGCCGGAGCAGCGGAATCTGGTTCCGCCGCTACAGCGGCCTCCACTCTCCCCTTTGAAGGTCCGGATGCTGCCGTCTTCTTGACAGTCCCTGGGCCGGAAGAACTGCCCCCTCCGACAGGCTTAGTTTGTGTAACAGATGCAGCAGCGCTTGCTGCCTGCCCCTCGGGCTCCTCCTTGCTCTGCATCTTGGCTTCAGCCGGAGCGCTGGCTTGCTCTGCTTCTGCTTGCACCGGTTCCGGTGAATCCGTATGCTCTTCCATCTGGGCTTCTGCGGCCGCGCTCTTACTTGGTCCAGCCGCCTGGGTTCCATGATCTGCCTGCTCTTTCTTCTTCCCATCCTCCTTCAGACTCGATAACAATTGAACCACGGCCCGGTTGCCGAGTGTGCGCTGGAGCGCCAGCTTGTCTTCACGGCTTAAGGAAGCCGGATTCTGGCGGACACGCCGGATAATCTCTACCGGGTCCGGTTGTTTCGCGGCTGCCGGATGAATGAATACCTGCGGATTGCTGTATGGTTTATGGCCGCCGGATGCTTTATCTTTCTCCTTACTTACGGTTGCTTGGGTCTGCAATGGAGTCCCCCCTCTGTAAAAAATCGTTCCTATAGATAAAGTAAAATCCATAGCGATTTTTACAGCCGGAGTTATAAATAAATCCATTTATTCAATTAATTATGTATATTCTCATGTCAAAAAGGCCGCCCTAAGGCAGCCTGTAATCCTTCTTGCGGATTAACGGTTATTCGGGTCTGCCGCTTGGCCCGAGGCTTTGCGCAGCTCATTCGCCAAACGGTGAAATTCTTTTCCAGACTCTGCATTACCTGCAGCCATATACGCCGCTTGAAGAAAAGCAATGATCTTGCCCGCATCCTCTTTCTTCATCATATAGTCTTTTCCCTCCCCGTTTACATTGCCTGGTGCAGGAACCGCAGCAGATTGTATGCTCCACCAGCCCGCCTCTCCACTCGACTGATTGAGGTCCACATTCACCCCGTGAACCGGCTGACCCAATCCCTTGGGGCCGTTGTCGTATTGATAAATGTGGATACCCTCCGCTTTTCGGCCTTTACTCCAGGCATACGTCTGCCAAAAGCCGGTGCAGGCCTTAGCGGCCATTGCAGCTTCAATAACGGTCACGCTCCCGTAGACACCCGACTGGTAATTCCGGGCGGCTTCTCCTGCTGCCGTAATATACTCTATCACCGTATCCATCTGTTTTGCAGAGGCATCGAAATCAACGGCGAAGTAGATCCGGCTCCCGGCAGGTTGTCCAACCGCAAGGGCCGTCTGTGCGGCAATCGCCCCGTCTGTCAGACCGGCTGCACGGCCTCCCAGCGCACGGCTGGCGGTCGTTTCATACACAGAGACAATTTGCAGCCCCGCAGCGCTGATGGCAACCGCCTCCGCCTGGGTTAACCTTTTCCAGCCGGAGGGCACGAGGTAACGGCATACGAATTCGTAACCATCCTCCTTGAATTTCTTTGCCAGTGTACGTGTTAGCGGTGCTGCGCAATCAAAGCCTTTGGCCATTCCCCCATCTCCTTCTTCCTGTCTGCTACCCGATTAATATTTTCATCAAAAGTCCCGCTGCGGCAATACACATCCCCACGCTGCTAATGATCGTGCCCACCAGCCAGCGCTGATTCTCCCCTTGCCTGAGCTTCAATCTGGACAGCTCATCCCGCATCTCATCCATCCGTAAATGCGCCGATTTGCTGCTCTGCATGGCCTCAAGCGCAATATCCCTTGCACTGTTCATGATGTCAAGCTTGGTCTCTACCCGGGTCAACCGTTGAAGGATTTCATTCATGTCGTCTGGCATATCGTACCCCCGCTAATGGAGCTGGTTGATCTCCCGTTAATGAATAGCTCCAAGCTGCAGCCACTGATCCGGCAACAGCCTGGAAGCCGTGCAATGCTTACTTAGCCGCTTACGGTTCCATCCCTGCAATCAGATTGCCGGAGGAGTAGGCCGTAATTTTGCTGGTATCTGTAAAGCCCGTTGCCTGTCCATTGAAGGAATAATCATTGGTCTGATAATAATTTGAGAAATCCGATTTCCAGAATCTGCACTGAATTTCTACAGTTTCTCCCGGCTTCAGACTTCCGGCACCATTGGTGAAGCCGATTTCCAGATAATAATCACTGCCGGTTTTGCCTGCTGTCTTCTGGAAGCTTCCCGTAACATAGGACTGAATCACCCTGGTATTCGAGCCTGATACTCTGGCATAATCCGTATAGAAGCTCTGGAATCTCTCTCCATCGACGGTGTAGTAATATCTGAGCTTGATGCTGGAGAGCTGCAAGGTAGACTTACTGGTATTCTCAAAGGATATTCGCGGAAAAATCGTATTCGTCACGCTGCTTCTGCTCGCATTATACGATTGAACCTTGAACGTCTGAGTAACGGTTACATTCTGCACCGCCGTCGATACATTACCGTTAACATCCGTGGCCGTCCAGGTGACCACTGTTATTCCTAACGGGAAGCCGTCAGCCGGAGCATCATTCTTCAGCACAACTCCGAAGATGTCGCTCGCTGTCGCTTGGCCCAGGTTCACAAGCGTCTTGGTTCCGGTTGCCGGAGCAGCAACATCTGCCGGAGCTTTCAGCACAGGCTTCGTCGTATCCACCACCGTAATCTTCTGCACGCCTGTGCTGACATTGCCATTCGCATCTGTAGCCGTCCAAGTCACCTCAGTGGTTCCCAGCGCGTAGTTCTCAGGCGCATTGCTGGTTATTGTGACTTTGAAAATATCTGTCCCTGTTGCTACGCCGATCTCCACCGGAGTTTTCAGGGCTGATGCTTCTACCGTCTTGTCAGCCGGAAGCTTCAACACCGGCTTCGTCGTATCCACCACCGTAATCTTCTGCACACCAGTGCTGACATTGCCGTTCGCATCCGTAGCGGTCCAAGTGACATCTGTGGTTCCCAGCCCATAGCTCTCAGGCGCATTACTGGTTATTATGACTTTGAAAATATCTGTCCCCGTTGCTACGCCGATCTCCACCGGAGTTTTCAGCGCCGTTGCTTCCACCGTCTTGTCAGCCGGAAGCTTCAACACCGGCTTCGTGGTATCCACCACCGTAATCTTCTGCACGCCAGTGCTGACATTGCCGTTCGCATCCGTAGCGGTCCAAGTGACCTCAGTGGTTCCTAGCGCATAGCTCTCAGGGACGTTGCTGGTTATTGTTACTTTGAAAATATCCGTCCCCGTGGCCACGCCGATCTCTACCGGAGTTTTCAGCGCCGTTGCTTCCACCGTCTTGTCAGCCGGAAGCTTCAACACCGGCTTCGTGGTATCCACCACCGTAATCTTCTGCACGCCTGTGCTGACATTGCCGTTCGCATCTGTAGCCATCCAAGTCACCTCAGTGGTTCCTAGCGCATAGCTCTCAGGCGCATTACTGGTTATTGTGACTTTGAAAATATCTGTCCCTGTGGCCACGCCGATCTCCACCGGAGTTTTCAGCGCCGTTGCTTCCACCGTCTTGTCAGCCGGAAGCTTCAACACCGGCTTCGTGGTATCCACCACCGTAATCTTCTGCACGCCAGTGCTGACATTGCCGTTCGCATCCGTAGCGGTCCAAGTCACCTCAGTGGTTCCTAGCGCATAGCTCTCAGGCGCATTACTGGTTATTGTGACTTTGAAAATATCTGTCCCTGTGGCCACGCCGATCTCCACCGGGGTTTTCAGCGCCGTTGCTTCCACCGTCTTGTCAGCCGGAAGCTTCAACACCGGCTTCGTGGTATCCACCACCGTAATCTTCTGCACGCCAGTGCTGACATTACCATTCGCATCTGTAGCCGTCCAAGTCACCTCAGTGGTTCCTAGCGCATAGCTCTCAGGCGCATTACTGGTTATTGTGACTTTGAAAATATCTATCCCTGTTGCCACGCCGATCTCCACCGGCGTCTTTAGGGCTGATGCTTCTAGAGTAATATCAGCCGGAAGCTTAAGAGCAGGTTTGGCCGTATCGACAATCGTCACCTTCACGATGCCCACTGCGGAATTTCCGCTGCTATCTATAGCTGTCCATTTTACAATCGTAGTACCGATAGGGAAATTTGCAGTTAGGGTCTTCTCAGAAGTGATCGCGCCATGCTCTCCCGGAGCATCTGTGGTTAGAGTGACCGGGAAGAAATCCAGCGCCGCTGGCACTTCCAGTTCTACCGGGGTTTCCAGAGCCGTTGCTTCCTTGGTCAGCTGCAGCGGTCCTTCGAATTTCAGCAAGGGCTGTGTCGTATCCACTACGGTAATCCGCTGTACCCCGGTAACCTCGTTACCATTGATATCTTTGGCCTTCCAGGTAACTGTCGTTGTTCCCAGCGGATAAGCATCCCGAGCATCCGATGTTACCGTCACCTTGAAAATATCCGTGGCCGCTGCTTGACCGATCTGCACCGGAGTCTCTACAGCTGTTGCTTCTACCGTCAGATCTTCCGGTACAGTTAGTGTCGGCTTCGTCGTATCCACGACCTTAATCTTCTGCACCTTCGTAGTCACGTTGCCGTTCGCATCGGTTGCCGTCCAGACCACTTCTGTTACGCCCAACGGGTACGCTTCCGGGGCATTATTCTTCACCGTCACCTTGAAAATATCCGAGGCCGCTGCCACGCCGATCTCCACCGGAGTCTCTACCGCTGTTGCTTCTACTGTCAGACCTTCCGGTACAGTAAGCGCCGGCTTCGTCGTATCCACGACCTTAATCTTCTGCACCTTCGTAGTCACGTTGCCGTTCGCATCGGTAGCCGTCCAGATCACTTCTGTTACCCCAAGCGGATAAGCTTCCGGGGCATTGTTCTTCACCGTCACCTTGAAGATATCCGTAGCCGTGGCCACGCCAATCTCCACTGGAGTCTCTACAGCTGTCGCTTCTACCGTCAGATCCTCTGGCACAGTTACTATTGGCTTCGTGGTGTCCACAACCTTAATCTTCTGCACCTTCGTAGTCACGTTGCCGTTCGCATCAGTTGCCGTCCAGATCACTTCTGTTACGCCCAGCGCATAAGCTTCCGGGGCATTATTCTTCTCTGTTACCTTGAAAATATCTGTAGCCCTTGCCACTCCGATCTCCACTGGAGTCTCAACAGCTGTTGCTTCTACCGTCAGATCCTCTGGCACAGTTACTATCGGCTTCGTGGTGTCCACAACCTTAATCTTCTGCACCTTCGTTGTCACGTTGCCGTTCGCATCGGTTGCCGTCCAGATCACTTCTGTTACGCCCAGCGCATATGCTTCTGGGGCATTATTCTTCACCGTCACCTTGAAAATATCCGTGGCAGACGCTTGACCGATCTCCACCGGAGTCTCTACCGCCGCCGCTTCTACCATCAGATCTTCCGGTACAGTAAGCACAGGCTTCGTGGTGTCCAAGATAGTAACCTTTTGCTTGCGCGTGGATACGTTGCCGTTCACATCCTTCGCTGTCCAGGTGACTTCAGTCACGCCAAGCGGATAGGAAGCCGGAGCATTGCTGCTCACTGCGGCAATCCCGAAGATATCGGTGACCGCAGGCACCGGCAGCTTAATCTGCATCGTCTGTCCCGTGGCTTCGGCAATGTAATCCGGAATTTCAGCGATGGCTGGTGCAGTGGTATCTGTTACCGTAATCGTCTGCGTTCCGGTACTGAAATTGCCGTTCGCATCAGTCGCCTTCCAGGTGACAATGGTCTTGCCGAGCGGGTAGCTGGCCGGAGCATTGCTGACCACTGTGACCGGGAACAGATCCGTAGCCGTAGCCTTGCCGATTTGAACCGGAGTATTCACAGCGGTAGCCTCCACACTGATATCCTGCGGAACCGTCAGGATGGGCAGCGTGGTATCTACTACGGTCACCTTTTGCTTGCCGGTGGTTACCAGACCGTTGGCATCCTTAGCCGTCCAGATTACCTCAGTAATGCCTACTGCATAATTCTCGGGAGCATTGCTGGTTACAGTGACCGGGAAAATATCCGTGGCTGTGGCCTCTCCAGTCATTACTGGAGTTCTAATCCCCGTAGCCTCAACCTTAACATCTGCCGGGATAGACAGCTTAGGCGCAGTCGTATCCACAACCGTCACCTTCTGCTTCGCCATTGCTACATTTCCGCTTGGATCACTGGCCATCCAGGTAACCAGTGTGGTGCCGACCGGGAAATCAACCGGAGCATCGTTAATGATCCCGGTCTCGAACAGATCGAAGACTACCGGCTCGCCCAGAGCAACCTTGGATCTGACCGCCGTGGCTTCTACGGTAAGATCCTCAGGCGCTGTAATGACTGGTTTGGTCGTATCTACGATCTTGACCTCTTGCGTTCCCTTAGTTGCATTGCCATGCTCGTCCGTTATTGTCCATGTTACTTTGGTGGTTCCAAGCGGGAATTCCGCCGGAGCATCATTCTTGACTGTCACGGCAAAAATTTCTGTAACCACCGGCTGGCCGATGTCTACCTTTGTGTTTGCTCCCGTAGCTTCTGCCGTTATACCCCCTGGCAGTGTGACCAGCGGCTTCGTCGTGTCTACGATCTTCACCGTCTGTGTTGTCTTGGTGGTGTTGCCGTTCTCATCTGTAGCCGTCCAGGTAACGACTGTTGTCCCGAAGATGAAGCGTTCCGGGGCGTTGTTGGTTACAGTAACACTGAAAATATCCTTGGCAGACGCTTCCCCCAGCTCCACTGGAGTCTTAATGCCGGTTGCCTCTGCGGTAATGTCTCCAGGCACTGTTAACTGTGGAGGCGTTGTATCTGTAACTGTAATCTTCTGCACTTTCTCGGTGACATTTCCATGCTCATCTGTGGCGGTCCAGGTAACCTTGGTCACGCCCACCGGATAATCCGCCGGGGCATCCTTAGTTAGAAGCACATCGAACAGATCGCTGGCTTCGGCTTGTCCAATATTCACCTTCGTCCGTCTAGCCGTAGCTTCTACGGTAATATCCTTCGGTATTGTCAGTACAGGCTTGGTGGTATCCGTAACATGTATCGTCTGATCTGCTGTAGAGATATTGCCATTCTCATCCTTGGCCGTCCAGCTCACCTTGGTTATGCCCACCGGGTAATCCTCAGGGGCATTATTCGTAATATTCACCTTAAAAATATCTGTGGCCGTGGCCTTCCCCGGATCTACCGCAGTTCTTCGGCCTACAGCTTCCTTCGTAATGTCGGCTGGTACCGCCAGTACCGGCTTAGTTCTGTCTACTACGGTGACCTTCTGTGTTGCTGTAGTCACATTGCTGTTGGCATCGGTCGCTGTCCAGGTGACGGTAGTCGGACCAATGGGGAATTCCTTCGGCGCGTCATTCACCACAATGACCGGGAAAATATCCGTAGCCGACGCTCCAGTGACCACAAGCGGCGTCTTAACCGCTGTAGCTTCCACAACCATATCTCCCTGCACGGTTAGTACCGGCTTTGTCGTGTCTTTTACAGTAATTCTCTGCACCTGTGAGGAGGTGAGTCCTACCGGGTCCACCGCTGTCCATTTCACGGTAGTTGTCCCGATCGGATAGTCTGCAGGTGCATCATTCGTCAGGAGAACATCCGGGACCGAGATATCCTGAACGGAGGCTTGTCCAATATCGGCAGGGGTACGGACCGCCTTCGCTTCCATTGTAATATTCGCCGGAACAGTAATGACCGGGATCGTCTTGTCAATCTTCAATTCAGTCTTCTGTGCAGCCGTCAGATTGCCCGCATGGTCTACGGCCCAGAACTCCAGAGGAATAATTCCCTCCACCGGGACGTCAAAAGCAGCCGTGCTGCCTGCCACAATCTGTTCTTCGCCGTCCGCTCCGAGTCTATAATGAATCTCCTTCACTCCGGAGTGGGCATCTGATGCGGTAAGAGAGACCGTAACATCCGTGCTGTTCCAGCCCTTCTCATTCGCTTCCGGACTTAGAATACTGGCGATAAGCGGACCACTCTTGTCAATTTGCACTACTACCGTGCGGGGAGCTTCAGCATTCCCGGTTCTGTCCACTGCCCAGTAGCTGACGGTAGTCGCTCCTTCCTGTTCCAGCTCCAGCGCCGCGCTTGGGCCGGCAGTTCTCACGGTATCGCTCCCGCCCAGCTTGTAATAGATCGCTTCCACACCGGAATATGGATCTTCAGCGGTAAAATGCAGCGCAACCTTCCCCCGGCTCCAGCTGCCGGATTCGGCACCTGTTACAGCTACTTCTGTAACCGGAGCGCTTTTATCAATATGGATGGGACCGAAGGTTGCGATGGAATAATGGTTCTTATCCTCATCACTGGTAGCCGCACTGTCAACAGCCTTGCCCGTTGCCGTCTGGCCTGCTCCTTCAGCAGTGAATTTCTGATCCGGGGTCAGGGATTTGATCGCTGACAACGTATCCTCTGCCGTATAATGTACCGTCACGGAATGACTGGTCCAGGTCCCGGCAATGTAAGGAGCACCGTTATCCGTTACCGCCGTTGCCTTGATGGAAGGCGGCGTCGTATCGATCAGGTTAGAGCCTACGGCACCGACCTCTACCTTGAAGGTAACCGGCTGAAGACCGGGAACGGTAGCTTTTACCTCCATGGTCTTAATGACCCCGGTTCCCTTCGAATAGACCTGATAGCCTTCTCCTATATATCCTGTGTAGTTGTTAGCCGCAGATGCATATCCGTTCGCATCCGACACAACTGTAATTCCAGTACTATTAAGCCCGCGCATGACCGCAGTAATTGTACTGTCCTCCGAGACGGTGAACGTGACGGGAATACCTGGCAGCGGATTACCCGCCGGATCCTTGACAGCCACCACCTGCGGAAGCATGAAGCCGCGCCCCCCTGGAATCACCCCCGAGGCCTGCGACAACCGGATCTGCTGCAGCAGCGGCGACACCGGGCTCATCGACCCCTCGACATTACTTACAGCCATCAGGTTCATCTGATAGACTCCGTGGTTCAGTATTACTCCCAGGGTAGGGTCTATCTCATACACCGATTGATAGACAGAGCCATAGACCGAATTCTTAACCGTTGCCGCCTGATGAAGCTGTGGTATTGGCGGCTCATCCTCGTATACTGCCGCGGAGACAGTGTCCGCCTCAGGGCCCGGAAGAATGTTGTGGACTATTTTCCCCGACCCGAATACAGCGCCTGGCGCCAGCATCAGAATTAGAAGCGAGAGACACAGCCATCTGCTGATTAGGCCCAACCGTCCTTGCTGCACAAGCTTGCATTTCCTTTTTGAATGTTTCATCATACATCCCCTAACTTTTTAGTAATAAGCATAGTGATCATGGTGAAGCCTGGACCTCCTTTACTAATCAAAGGGAAACCCGGATGGGTTTTTACAACTGCTTATTCCGGTTCACACAAACTTCGATTTTCGTCTCGAGCCATGCTTCGAGGTCGCCGATCACAAGACTCAGCTCCTTCCGTGCCGTTTCTCCCAGGATCGCTATCGCCTTCTCTTTAGCCAGCAGAAAAGATTTCCTCATCGCCTCCGTGTCGAAACTGCCTTGTTGCTTGAGCGTCTCCACGAACGTCTGATTGACGGCAATTACGGCGGATTCAACAGCATCCCCCGCCCGCTGAAGCAGGCTGTTCACTGCCTCATTCTCGATTCTCTGCTCAAGCCCGGCAATTTCCCGCTTGATATAAGCAATTACAGACCTCGCCAGCAGCCCCAGCAGCGGAATAATCAGCACGGTCATCAGGGTGCTCATCATCTCAGGTGTTACATAGTCACTCATCGCCATCGCCTCCTAAATGGGAATTTCGACAATCTATTGTCTTGTATTCTCGTAATACTAGGTAATCCAGAAATAATTATTACAACTTTCGCAAGAAAAATAGTATTCTTGTAAATTTTTGTTTTTGTCAGTTGTGGAATCTATGGAATATTTTACTTGTTACATGAGAGGATCAGCGATTGGTTAGGTCAGGCCTGGGGGAACAGGCTCCGCTGGACCTGGAATGAAGGTACTACTGAACATGGGGAGGAAAATTCATGGTTACCTGTGATGACGAATTAGTTGAAACCTGCAGGAAATTATTAAAACGCTCAGCATGGAGAATCCAGTACAAGACTCGCATTCAGCTGATACGGGAAAGTAATCCGCTCTACGATAATGAATGCTACGACAACAGCTTTGAAAGTATGGTCGTTTCTGAGCTGTTCGTCGATGAGCTTCTGGATATGCTACCATGGGCAAAATGCAGGTATATTATCAAAAGAACAGTCATAGAAGGAATGGCCGAACAAGAAGTAGCAGCCGAGCTGCAAATGACTCAACAGGGGGTTAGCAAATGGAAACGCAAGGGACTGGAAGTCCTGAAGGAAAATCTTATCCATTCATCGAGACCGTAAAAAAAGCACAAAGCGGAGATAAAGCGTCCATGGAGGATATCCTAAGCCTGTTCTCGGTGGACATCGAATATTTATCCCGGTTCATTATGCTGCCGCGGGAAGAAGCCATTCAGACCTTAAAGATTGAACTCATAAATATTGTTTATCAGGATTTATAAATTCAGCAGGAGCACCCCTTGAACATACATATACTTCAGCAATAGCTAAACCAAGTGATTATTCAATGCAGATAGATTCCCTTACTTTTTATGTACAATGTCTAGTCAGCAATAGTCAGAGCTTCATATGATAAATAGAGAAGTATGACTAGCAGCTATTCAAGAGAGAGGAAAACTGGAGAGTATGAATACATTCGATCCTTCGAGTGAATATCCTATAGTATTTTTGAACTCGGTCCCCAAGAGCGGTACTCATCTGATGAAGCAGATCTTAGAAGGCATTCCGGGGATGACGCAGAACCCTTATGAATTCTATGAAGGCTATCCGGAAGACTCCGGCCTCCACTATCAGCGGCTGCAGCTCGTCCGTAGCGGACATTTCACAGCAGGGCATGTGTACTATTCACCCCGGTGGTCAGGCATGCTTCGGGAGCTGAAGATCAAGCCGTTATTTCTTAACCGTGACTTAAGAGATATCGTCATCTCGTATACGTATTTCATAACAGACAAATACCCTAATCATCCGCTGCGCCCCTATCTTCTCTCTCTACCGGACCGGAATCAGCAATTTCTGGCTTTAATCCAGGGAATACCAGAGCTCCATTACCCGAGTATAGCCGCGTGGTATGGACAATTCGCCGGATGGAGCGGGGAAGCAGACTGTTTGCAGATCGCTTTTGAACACTTGGTAGACAGCCACAGCTCACGCCGCCGGACCATGGAGCAGCTGATTTGTTATCTCTGGGCTGACAAGCCGCTGCCATTACCGATGCACACAATCCTTGACGCCATGGAGCAGAACATTAATCCTAAGGCCTCCTATACCTTCCGCACCGGCACAACCGGGAACTGGCGGACCGAGTTCAATGAAGAGGTGAAGACTTGCTTCAAAGAGGTGGCGGGCCACCTGCTCTTCCCGGCAGGCTATGAGACAGATTACAACTGGTAACCTAATCGTTTGAAATGGAAGGTGGTGCTGCACATTGCATACAGGGGTAACACTGTGGTTCACCGGCCTGTCCGGCTCTGGAAAAACCACGCTCTGCCGCTGCCTGAATCAGAGATTGCAGCATATGAATGTGAGGACCGAACTGCTCGACGGTGATGTCTTGAGGAATCAACTGTTCCAGGGGTTAGGCTTCTCCAAAGAAGACCGGTCTCTGAATGTAAGAACCGCAGCTTATCTGGCGCAGTTCCTGACCCGGAATGATATCGTCGTCCTGGCTTCCTTCATCTCCCCTTACCGGGACATGAGGGCGCAAATAAGGCAGAGCATCCAGCCTTTCGTAGAAATCTACGTCAAATGCTCCTTCGAGGAATGTGCAAGAAGGGATGTCAAAGGCTTATACCGCAAAGCGCTTTCCGGAGAGATTCCGCATTTTACCGGCCTGACTGCCCCCTATGAGGAACCTCTCCAGCCCGAGCTTATTGTGGATACCGAGCTTCATAGCGAGGATCAATCCACGGAGCTCATTCTTGCCTACTTGATAGAGCATGGTTATATCTATTAATTCCATTGGTTGTTACATGAAGAACCCCCTATCCTTGGTTAAGGACAGAGGGTTCTTCATGTATAGCTGGCTTACACCTTGAACAGAATAACAATCTCAGTAAGCAGAATCAGTCCAGCCGCTGACACGCCTAGCGAATTAATAATGGTCAGCGCATCCGGGTAGTTCTCCTTACGGAACTGGGAGCAGAGTGACACCGTCCATAACACGCTGAAAAAAAGTCCGGTGCTTCCGCAGCCCCTCTCGTTCAGAAGCCGCCTTCTGCGCCGAAAGAATCTGCCGAGCCCGGCAAAGGTAAGCACCATATAAAGGATAAGCTCAGCGGATGAAATCACAATCACCTCACCTGCAGATAAGAGATGCATCAATGCATACTGAAGGCTAAAACCGATAAAGACAAGCATGTTAAAGGAAATCTTATGGGTACTCAAGCCGTCTTCCTCCCTTTGCGTATAAATGAACACGATCATTAGATAACGCTTACATTATAATTGTAATCGTTTTCCTTTTCTGTGATTTATGACGCTTTCGGCCTATAGGAAGATATGCCTTGCGGGTCTTCCCGCCCCCAATATGCACGCAAAAGAACCGGGCTGCTTCGAGAATAGCCCGGTTTCTTCGCTGTATTACACTCATCCCTACTTCAGACTCATAAAGCATTCAGATAATCAATAACAGCCTGCGTCCGCTTATCCCCGTTCTTCTCTACAAGCAGCAGGAAATCATCCAGCTGAGTCAGCAGTCTGCTGCCCTCGATTCTCTCGGGGCCTGCCTCCGACAGTGTATTCTCATAAGCGATGGCTGCCTTTTCAAGAATGACCTGTGTCTTCTTGTCGAACAGCGGTGTCTTGGTTGTGCCGTTGAACACAATCCGCTTGGCCCGTTCCAGCACTTCTGTCATCGCTGCAGCACGGTTAGAGGTCTTATACGTCTGCACAAAATCCTCGTATTGCACAGCCCGCTCTATGATCTGGTACCAGTCCACCATCAACCTTTCGCCTGCCGCCATCGGCTGCTCCGACTCTGTCGCCATTAAGTCAATATAGACCTGCAGATCCTTACTGACATAAGGTTTGTAAACTTTGAAGCTCTTATAAGGAAGGCCGGGCATGAATCCGCCATCCTGCACCAGCTTGTAGCCCATCCCCTCCAGGTCTTGGAGGACCACACGGACCTCGGCCTGTCTCACCTTGGAGCGTGCGAGCGCCATTGGCATCCCGGTCGTATAGATGTTCTTGATATTCAGTTGAACGACAGGCGCATTCATACGTTTGGTTGCCGTAGGCAGGTAAGCCTTCAGTGCATTCTCCAGATGCAGCACAGCCAGATTCGCTTCGAGCTGCGTCATCTGGCCGATCCGGTTAACCAGCGTAGCTTGGGCCAGGCCAAGGGACGAAGGCTTTTGCAACCTCTGTTCAAATAAAGCGAAAGCTGTTGTAGGCTTCACCGCCGCTGCCTCGATCTTCTGCGGGAAAGCGCTAAGAACGGTAATTCCGGTGCTAGTCAATAACAGTGCGGAGGCAAGCGCGGCTGCCAGGTTTTTGGTTAATCTCTTCGGCTTCATAGGCACACCCCTTCAATAAATAGACGTAGTGCTTGTATTTTACCATACATTAACAACCGGGTTCACGGTTATAGACAACCCGATTATATGATCGCATAATAAAAGTATGAAATATTGCCCATAAATAGGAGAATCATCAATGAACTTATCCGAACCTTTTACAACGGGCCGTCTGCATTTCCGTCTGCTGAATCAGAACGACACCGATGCCGTCTACAAGCAATTCTCGGACCCGGACATGTGCAGATACTTCAGTGAGCCGCCCTGCGATTATACTGAAGCCATTGAAATCATTGAACATTACGCCCAGCCTGAAGGCAAAGGCCATCACCGCTATGGGATGTTTGACCGGGAGACCGGTTCCTTCATTGGCACCTGCGGATATCATTATTGGGACGCTGAGCGGAAGCAGGTGGAGATCGGTTATGACATCTGGAAGGACTATTGGGGGCAAGGTTATATGTCGGAGGCCCTGCCCGTACTTCTCGACACGTGCTTCACACAGCTTGATGTGGACTCTATCTATATCCTGACTCATCCGCATAACGCTGCTTCGATGGCAACTGTGCGAAAGTTTGGGTTTGAGGTGTGTGAGCCTTGCAGGGAAGTGGAGGAAGAGCCTCAGGTGTGTATGAAGCTAATGCGGGAGAACACAGCTGCTGCCAAATAACAAATCAAGAGCAACAAGGGCTCCCTCCCCCATTGAGCTTTTCCAGATACTCTGTCATTTGATAGGACATATATAGCCTCAGTACCTGATCGATCTGGCGCAAATCAAGCTGAATCAGTTCGTCGATCTGGCGTAAACGGTACCGCAGGGTGTTGCGGTGGACGAATAGTTCGTCGGCGGTTTTTTGCAGCTGCTGGTTGTTCTTCAAATAGCAATAGAGGGTATGATACAAGTCGGCATGATGCTTCTCATCGAATACACGCAGGACCGTAAGCGCCGGATGGGTGACATCCCGGGAATCATGCTGCGCATGCGGGGACAACAGATCATACAGCTGCACATCAGCATACAAGATGCGCGGTTCCGCAGGCCAGACGATCCGCCCGATCTCCAGTGCCTTGAGCGCCTGCAGATAATATTTGCGGCAGTCTGTAAGGTCGGTGAATTCCCGGCTGATCCCCAGACGGATCTGATGGCTGACGAGAAATTCCCGCAAGCTTGGATCATACTCTCTTGACCTGGACGATGCAGTATCACCCTCACTGACCCCCACCATATACTCATGGTAAAAGATCAGCCGCTCCTCCCCGAAATGCAAGTGCAGCTGATCCCTTAAATAACCAGTCTGTTTGCCGGAAGCAGAGGCATCGTACCCCGCAAGCTCCAGCACCAGAATAGACAATCTGCCCTTAGGCAGATGCACTCCGCTCCGCAGGCTCTCCTGAATTAGTTGTGAACCGTTCTCCCCATTCTCCAGCAATTCATAGATCAGCTCTTCATATTCCGCCTGGCTTGAATTCCTGTAAAAGCTGTTCTTAGCCAGCTCCGCCGCCACCAGCCCGGCCGTAAAACCCGCCAGCTCATGATCCCTCCGCTCAATCGGGCGTGTGTCGCCCAGCACAATCACATTCCCGACAGGCTTGCTGCCGATCCTGATCTTAGCGACCAGCTTGGTCACCTGGCTTCCGCTGCATTCCACTTCGTAAGCCTCCAGCGACTCCATGCCGCTCTGCACACTCTTCATCTGATGGACAGCAGCTATGAAATCGTAGGAACAATAGCCTTTGTACAGATTATCGCTCCAGATGGGATCGGTAACCCCGCTATAATCCGAAGCAGCCAGAACCTTATAGCTTACATCGATGATAATAACCGGATTGCCCATCAGCTCCGCCGCAGCACAGACGATTACATCCAGTCCTTTGCCGGCGACACAAGCCTCAAGCATTCTGCCCTTAGCCTGCTCCCGTTCAGCTTCTTCCAGGAACAGCTCCCGGATCTGATTATAGAGCTCGAATACATCTTCCTCCGCCCCGAATTCCATACGGTTCTGTCTGCTATACATCTGCTGCTGGCCCGAAGCTGGCTCCGCAATGTCGTTAATTAACATCAGGCTGGCTTGATCCAACCCTTCTGCGTGGCCCGGTAATCCGGACTGGTAGCCCACATAGATATATTCAGGTGCAAAATGTGTCAGGCTCTTCGTAATCAGCATCGTATCTGAATAGGCTGCCGTTAATGCTTTGTTCCACTGGATATGTACGGCTTGCTGACTAAAATGTCTGCTAATCTGTTCAAAGGTAACACTCATCGCTCTCACACCCCCAGCTTATTATAGTGCGCCGCGCACAAGATTCCCATTTATTTTTATATTTTCCATATATATAATCACTGGAATAGTCATGTTACATTATTCGTGACCCTATAACACAGGAGGAGATTCAGATGAGCAGCTTCGTAAAAGATGTGAATGAGATTACCAAAAGAATCAATACACCTACGACCTTCTATAATGCCGAGACATTAACCGTCTATTGGGAGACCTCTCCCGAAATAATCCGCAGCATTCTGCCCGCCCCGCTTACGCCGGGTCCAAGACCGCTTGTGCACGCTTTTGTTGCTAACTATCCCCGCACCAGCTTCTGCGAGCCTTATCGGGAAGCCGCAGTCTTCGTCCTGGCAGCCTACAACGGGCAACCGGGCACCTACTGCCTGTCCATGCCGATCAGCGATGATATCGCTATGGGCCTGGGGCGTGAGATTTATGGCTTCCCGAAGAAGATGGCCGACATCAGTCTCCAGAAGGAGGATCACCATATAGCAGGCAGCGTATCCCGGCGGGGTACAGAATTCTTCCATGTAGAGGCTGCGCTGAGCGGGAAAATGAATGCCGCAGACGGTGAGAGTATCATCTCCGCACATTACGGTAACGGCCTGCCTGTCTTCAACATGAAGTATTCCAAGTCACCGGATGGCCGCGGATTCGATCTTGGACCGCTGCTGATCCGCCAGACAGCCTCGATGGATGTCAGCGTGCGCACAGCGGCAAAAGTAGAGATTCACCTGCATGACTCTCCGCATGACCCCTGGGCCGAGCTGGAAGTCGTCCGTATGCTGGGCGGCATCTACACGGTCAGCAATACCGTCCTTGAACGCGGTGAGGTCCTGACGGCTGTAGATCCTGAACAGTTCCTTCCCTACTCCAACTTGCGCTGGGATTGGTGGAATTAATGGAGGTGCGCCGGTGAGAAATCCATTTGATTTGAGCGGAAAAGTGACGGTGGTGACGGGCGCAGCCGGGGGAATAGGGGGGGAATTGGCTCAAGCTCTGGCCGGGCAAGGGGCGGATGTTGCCCTGTTGGATGTAAGAGTGGACGAGCTGGAACCGGCGCGGCAACAGATTGAAGCCCATGGACGCCAGGCGCTGCCTCTCCAATGTGACATAACCCGAGGTACGGAGATTGAAGCGGCGGTAGCAAGCATTCTGGAGCATTTCGGACGGATAGATATCCTGGTGAATAATGCCGGAGTTGCATCCACAGGCTCTGTCGAGGAACTGGCGGAAGCGGAATGGGACCGGGTGATGGATACCAATGTGAAGAGTATTTATCTCATGTCCAAAGCTGTGATCCCGGCCATGAAGGAACGCAAGGCGGGCCGCATTATCAACCTTGCTTCCATCTGCGGTGTGAAGGGCAGCAAGCTAGCCGCCCTGCATGCCTATAATGCCTCCAAAGGCGCAGTCGTGAATCTGACCCGCGGCATGGGCGCGACCCTCGCTCCTTACGGAATCACGGTGAATGCGATCGGACCCAGCCTGTTCCCCAGCCGGATGACCCGCGCGCTCTACCAGGACCAATTTCTGGAGCAGTATAATACGCTATGCCCCATGGGCCGGCCCGGCAACCCCGATGAATTGAACGGCGCTGTCCTCTACTTCGCCTCGGATGCTTCCAGCTACACGACAGGCCAGACGCTATATGTGGACGGGGGCTGGACGGCCGTCTGAGCCAACCGTACCACTGGTACGCTATCCCCTGCGTATCCGCCGCATTATCGCCGGAATTGAATAAGGAGTTGTCTTCAAAGCCATGAAATGGCTGTAAGACAACTCCAGCTTTTGCAGGAAGAGATCCACCTTTATCCAAGGGCCGCTTTAGAACAATTCCAGCAGATCGTCCAGCCGGTCGATCACATAATCATAACTGCTCACTTCGCCGAATCCATAACTCGCGTATACAAAAGGAATCCCCGCGAACCCTGCCGCCTTCCTATCCCCTTCGATATCGCCCACATAGACAGGACTCATCAGATGATTGCGGTCCATGACCAGCCTGATGTTCTCTCCCTTAGATAGTCCGGTTCTCCCCAGATTCTCGTAGTCTGTGAAATACTTCTGCAATTGATGATATTCATAAAAAGCCTCGATGTACCCCGCCTGGCAGTTGCTTACGATGAACAGCTTATATTTAGCCGATAATGCCTGAAGCACCTCTTCTACCCGAGCATACAACCTTCCGCCTTGCTGCGACAGAACGAGACACTCCATATCACAACATTCATCCATAATCTTCTGCCGGATCTCCTCATCTGCATCAGGAAACAGTCTTCGGCCAACCTCCGGCACCGGCAGCCCCATAATGCCTTGTAAATTGTCTATCGTTACCTCTTTGGCTGCTCCCTTATAGCTGCTAATCACTTGATTCCATCCACCCACTACGGTCTCCGTCGGGTCCCATAACGTACCGTCCAGATCAAAAATAATACTATCCATTTCGCATTCCCCTCACCTTCAGATCATAGTTGTTGTTCCTCAGGTCCCGCCCAGATCAAATGCACCATATTCAGCGAATAGCTCTCCACTCTAGTGATCTGCATCCCCGACTCCCGGACCAGTCCGAGAATATCCCGGGTCTGATGGCATCCATAGATGCGGTACAGGAGCGGATTCAGCGCCCGTTGCAGTGTAGTGACCAAGATGTTAGAACCAATTCCATGCTCCAGGAGCAGGATGGTGCCGTCCGGCTTACACCAGCGGTTCAGCTTCACCAGCAGGTTCAGCGGGTTCTTATAGCTGCATAAGGACAGCGTGGAGACAATCGTATCGAACGAATGCGCGGCAAAGCTCATGTCTTCGATATCTGCACATATACAATCGGCTTCCAGTCTGTACTGTCCGGCGGCCCGTCTGGCCTTCTCAACCATGGCTCCGCTGAAGTCCACAGCCGTGATCTTGACGCCTTTAGGATAGAACGGGAAGTTCGCCCCGGCTCCGACGGCAAGCTCCAGCACCTCACCCTTCGCAGAACCGATTAGCTTCTGGCGCCAGCGCCGCTGCTTCGGATCATCTCTTTTACGGTCATAATCCGTGGCCTGCCTGTCAAAAATCCGTATCAGCCTCTCTGTATCCATCCCCGTTATTCACTCCCCTACTTAATACAGCCGCTTCACGTAGCTCTCCTCTATACCTCGCCGCACCACTTCCTCCGTGAACTCCGCTGCATTCACATGAGCGGCGATGATGGCCGGAGCAGACGGGAGCAAGGCTTCAGCAGGCCAGGTGCCGGAGTCCCAGACCTGCGATCTTTTGAAGGCCTTGGCACAATGCATATAACATTCCTCCACCTTCACCCCGATCCCCAGCGCAGGCCGCTTGCCTCGGGCTCGCATCCGATCCAGGATAGGCTCGTCCTTAATGATATAGGCTTGCCCGTTAACCCGCAGTGTCTCTTCAAGCCCCGGGATAATAAAAATCAGACCGATATGTGGATTAGCCAGGATATTCAGCAAAGAGTCCAATCTGCGGTTCCCCGGACGTTCAGGAATGACCAGATGCCCTTCATCCAGCACCAGCACCGAACCGGGCGCATCCCCGCGCGGAGAGACATCGCATGAGCCGTGTTCATCTGCTGTGGACAAGAATAATAGAGGGGACATCGCTATATAATCACGACAGTGATGATCCAGCTGGTGGATCGATTTGCGCTTCACCACTTCACTTGGATAGCCCAGAAGCTCTCTGAGCTCATTTTCCGACGTCAGCATTTCATGAAAAGGTTTATTCATCCCGCATCCCCGCTTCTGATTATTATATGGACCCCACTCCGCCTAACGCCAGACCTGCATCCGTTCATCCAGAGTGGAAGTATGCAGCTCCAGCTGAATTCCATCCGGGTCCAGGAAATTCACTGACCAGCCGGTTCCCCGCTGAACAGGTCCTCTGACGATCTCAACGTGATGCTTCTGCAAGATGCCGACAGCTTCATTGAAATCATCCTCTGCGATATAAAAAGCTACATGATCCATCCCGGCGTATCCGCCTAAAGGCTCCTTGGCAACCGTTCGTTCAAGCAGACAGATCCAAGCGCTGCCCCACTCCAAATAGGCATCTATTCGGCCACGATGTCTAACGTTCATCCCCAGAATACCCTGATAGAATTCCAATGAAGCCTGAAGGTCGCGTACCTGGAGTGTGATGTGACTGAATCCGGAGACTTTCATTTGATTAGTTCCTCCTATTCTCCATCCCTTAGTTAACTACAGCCATCTCACAAACTTCTTATGTACCACTTCGATCTGGTGCCGCTCCGCCCATTCCGTTAGCACCTTTATCCCTTGATCTTCCTGCTCGGGGAATCGAAAACAGTATTTATAAGTAACCAGCAGATTGGCTCTGGGCTTTACTGCGATCACGGGCAGCAAGTAGCCTTTGATGAAAATACACTTAATAGTAGAGGCTTCAATCTCTACATTCTTGATCTGCAGGGCTTCCGGCTTAATCTCTATGTTGAACGCCCTGCTAAAGGTACACAAACGATATACCATAATCCCTGCAACGGCTATTGCAATTCCGATGATGAGATAGGTCACAATCTGCTCCAACAGAGTCGTTTTATCGACCCGAATGAAAAAGCTTATCCAGAATAACATAAGGGCAACCACGCTTATAGTCGCCGGCAATTCAGCAGGACGTTTGCCTTTGAACCCGATCCTCTCCTCCATCCCATAACCCCCTTCTCATTTATTTTGAAGAACAACAAGCTTCTTCTATCATACAGGGAAATGCTGGAATGAGGAAGGGAGGGACACAGGGCAGCAGGAATAAGAAAAGGGAGCATCCGCTCATTGGACACTCCCGTAATTTCTATTTTTGCAAAGCATTGATCTCTTGTTCCGTTAATCCCGTGGCTTTTACAATTGTTGCTATATCAATATCCATGTCAAGCATATTTTTTGCCACTTTTTTAATTCCAGCCAACTCTGCACTGCCCAGCATAGAGGCTTCATCGTGTAAATACTTCTGTCTGGCTTCATACAACCGTCTGGCCTCTGAATCCTGACTTAGATATTGCAGAGTGTCCATCGCTTTTTCCAAACCCGGCTCATTCATCTTCAGCACCTCCCATTGTGATGTATCAGCACCCTTTAGAAATAACAGCCAATTAATTAGTCCACCTTCTGACGAAATTTTATATTCATCCAGTTTCAGCAATTCCAAGAAATGAACCTCAATATCATCATTCAAGGATAATCCCGTTCGATCCTCCCGCAGATGAAAAACATTATGATACTGATCGTTTTTCAAAAACGAGTAGTTCAATATATTTATTGTTACGCATTTCTTCAACTCCATATACTTTTCGCCCTCATTGAGTTGACTAGCATAACGCTTACTCCAATAAAAAAGTGTTCTTTTCTCTATGTCGTATTTATTAAATAACTGCATCTCAATATCAATCAGTTTACCTTCTGAAGTCTTGGCATAAACATCAAAAATAGATTGTTTGTCTAATGGATCCTCTTTATCCGTATATGGATTCATTAGGATAATCTCGGTCAACGGCGGCTCGCCTGCTTCAGTAAAGATTCTGTTTAGAAATGCCAACAGCACATCCTTGTTATTCTCGCTGCCAAATATCCTTTTGAAAACGAAATCTACCCGCGGGTCCAGTAAATCCATCGGCATCAGCTCCATTCATAACTATTATATCATTTCCAAGAGTTCTGAACCTTACAAAGTGCCTTCAAAAATACTCATTGTGGAGCCTGGGTGCAATGGTACTGCCAAAGAAGCAAAATTATAAATTTATTCATTAAAATTTTTGACTATCCTGCGGCTACAAGATATTATGGAGGGCATGAGGGCTGACATAGATCAGGAGGACGAACCATGGATGTGTTTGCAGAGTATCTGGCGAAGATCGATAATCCGGTCCATCGGGCAACGGTGGAGGAAGTACTCGCCTGGGTGTTGCAGGAGTTCCCGCAGCTCGAACCGAGAATTGGCTGGAACCAGCCGATGTTCACCGATCACGGAACATACATTATCGGCTTCAGTGTAGCCAAAGGGCATATGGCTGTTGCCCCGGAAAAAGCAGGCATGGATCATTTCGAGGAAGTCCTGAAGCAAGGCGGAATAGATCACACCAAGCTGCTGATCCGCATGAAATGGACGAATCCGGTGGATTACGGCCTGCTGAGACAGTTAATCGAGTACAATATTGCCGACAAGGCAGATTGCACAAGCTTTTGGCGGGTGTAGCTGCGGCTAATCATCCGCTCCCGGATACAGAAAAGGACATGCGCGGGTAGCATGTCCTTCTTTTTTGTCACCAAATCACGCCACTGACAATCTTGCGGTGATCTGACACATACGCTCTGAATTTATACTCCTGTGCGGCATCCTCGAACGATTGCTTCGCAACGAACCAATACTCCTGTGGCCCATGGAACAGCAGATAGTAGCTCTGGTTCTCCCATACCCGGGTGAAAGAGCCCCAGGTCATGACGGACGCGTCCTTCTCCGGACTGAAATTGATCCCCTCTGCATCGAAAAGATATTCAAATTCCTTATTGTACCTTGTATCTGCCGACAATATCTTCGGTAAAAGCAAGGTTCGCATCACGATTGACATTCCCATGGTCAGAACCAGCGTAATCGATATGCCGAGCAAAATGACCGACTGGTTCTGAGTATACAGAATCATGCACACCGCTATAAATACCGCTTGAACGCCAATCGATAGTATAGATTTCCACGAGTGGAAATATAATGCCCGCGCCACCTTGGAAATATGCCGTCCATAATGAAAGCTGATTGTCTCCATCCTGCCACCCTCTATCTCTTCACTTCATCACTTATAGTAGTATAGCATCCAACGCGTAGAAAATCCTGCCCCGCTCACACTTCGCGTGTCTCTTCGGGATGATACAGGATTCGCTGGTAATCCCAATCCTTCGTATCCATATCGCCCAGATACATCCGTTCATGCTCCGGTACAAGCTCATATTTGATTCGAAGCTGCTCACGGTAGTATTCACCCGGATTCTCCAGATAAGCATAATAGGCAGCCCGGCACGCTTCATGCGCCGTTTGCTCGCCATTCAGCTGCTTGTGGAGGTTATGCAGCTCTTTGAGCTTCTCCTGTGCATCGGCAGAGTATAGGGCTTCGCCTAATGTAACCTCGCCCAATTGCAGAATATGTACCGTTACAGGAGTATCCATTGTCGTGAAGAAGGTCTTATCTGCAACAAGCGCGTCCAGCTCCTCCAGCGTATATTCTGCGTCAGCAGGCAGGTTATAGACCGCTACCTTTCCGTCCTTGTATATCACAACATCGACCAGGTATACTATGCCGCTATTCTTCATGAACAGATGGACACTTTTGCCCTCCGTCGTCTGGTAGAACATTTCGCTGTTGACATAGAATTCCGTAGAGGAAGGTGAATGCGCAATCCGGCGCGCTTCACTCTGCTCCTGCTCCCGGTCCGAAATCTCATAGATATTCGTATGGTCCGGATTCAGCAGGCTCACTGTTTCCTGAATATGCTGGTAATAGCTTGCAGCGTTGTAAGTCCACTTTGCCGACTCTACCGTATACGCACCCAGTCCATGAATGGACAGCTGCTTCCCGGAGGGGACGGCCGGCGTTAACCAGCCTGAATTTATTTTGCCGGATAAGCCCTTAAGATCTGTAAGCTCCCAGCAGTTGACCATGCCGTCTTCGTACACATCTACATTAATATAGAAGTAACTTCCTCCGTTATGGATGATTCCGGGAATGGAGGTCCCTTCCACCGTCTTGGTTCTTCTAATCGCTCTCAAGTGTAATCCTCCTTAGCTAGGATTTGGCAATTGGTTCGACGACTGGCTCCGGTCCAAGCTTCACGCACAGCGTTGCAATCAGGGCAATCAGGAACCCGGTGGTACATGCGATCAGGAAACCGCCGAACCCGTCCCCCAGATAAGCAGGCAGCGTAGCCAGTCCCGGAAAAGCGAATGAAATCGCAGACGAGCCGAACATCCCGACCATCCCGCCGCCAATCGAGCCTGCACAGCAGACAATAATCATCGGCTTGCGCAGCGGCAGATTGACCCCGAACATTGCAGGCTCCGTCACACCAAACAAGGCCGATATCGATGCCGACAGGCTTAAGGTGCGGAACTGCTTGTCTTTGGCTTTGATGAATACTGCCAGCGCTGCTCCCGCTTGGGCAAAGGCAGCAGGACCCATCAGCGCGAGGATCGTGTCTGATCCACCCGTGCTGATGTTGTTGATCGCCAGCGGCACCAGACTCCAGTGCAGGCCGAAGATGACCATCGGCTGAATGATCGCCCCCAGCACCATTCCGGCGCCGACTGAACTGAGATTATACACTGTACGGTACCCGTCTGCCAGGGCGTCACCGGCCAGCGCCCCCATCGGTCCGAATACCAGCAGCGTCACCGACGATACCATGATCACGGAGATCAGCGGAGTGAAGAAGCCGCGGATGACCTCCGGCAATATTTTGACACAGAATCGCTCGACATAGACCAGCAGGCCTACCGCCAGGATAATGGGAATAGCGCTTGCAGGATAATTCACCGGCTTGATGCTCATGCCCATAAACTCTATGACTTCGTTGTTCGCAAATAGTGTAGTCAGACTGGGATATAGCATAACCCCGCCTATAACGACCGCCGTAAAAGGATTGGCCCCGAATTTACGGGCTGCCGTAAACGCCAGCAGCAGCGGAAGGTAATGAAACAGGCTGTCCGCCATGGCATTCAGCACCGTATAGGTGCCTTCGGTCTTGCTGATGATCTCCAGTGCAACCGCACCCGCGAGCAGACCCTTCATGATTCCCGCCGCGCTCAATATATTCACTATGGGAAGAAAAATACCAGAAATGCCGTCAACAATGATATTGACCAGACTGCGTTTGGATGGCTTCACGACTGTCTCCTCGTTCACAACGTTCATAGGTTCCCCCTGCATTCTTACTCCACTGTAATACGAATGACCCGTAAGAGTCACTTTTTGCAAAGTGCCCCTCCTACGGGTCAAGCTCAATACCGGCGATATTGCCGGTTCGGTTCTCTAGAAGACTTTGGTCGTCCATGATTCGCAATTCCAGGTATCGGTCACGATATCACGGTAGAATTCAGGCTCATGGGAGATCAGCAGAATGCTGCCCTTATAGGCTTTGAGCGCACGCTGCAGCTCTTCCTTTGCATCGACATCGAGATGGTTGGTAGGCTCATCCAGTACCAGCAGATTGCTCTCCCGGTTAATCAGCTTGCACAAGCGTACTTTGGCCTTCTCGCCGCCGCTCAGGACAGCAATTTTACTCTCAATATGCTTGGTGGTCAGGCCGCACTTCGCCAGTGCTGCACGAATCTCGAATTGGGAGTAGGACGGGAATTCGTTCCAGATCTCCTCGATACAGGTGTTGTAATTCGATTCCTTCATTTCCTGCTCGAAATACCCGATCTCCAGCAGATCGCCAAGCCGGGCTGTGCCCGAGATAGGCTGGATCTGGCCGAGAATACTGCGCAGCAGCGTGGTTTTACCGATACCGTTCGCACCGACGAGAGCAATCTTCTGACCCCGCTCCATGCTCAGGTCCAGCGGACGCGACAATGGGGAATCATACCCGATCACCAGATCCTTGGTCTCAAAAACCATTTTGCCGGAGGTCCGCCCCTGCTTGAAGTTGAACTGCGGCTTCGGCTTCTCCTTGGCAATCTCGATGACCTCCATCTTATCCAGCTTCTTCTGCCGGGACATCGCCATGTTGCGGGTAGCTACGCTGGCCTTGTTGCGGGCCACGAAGTCCTTCAGATCGGCAATCTCCTGCTGCTGGCGCTTGAACGCGGATTCCAGCTGTGACTTCTTCGCTTCGTACACCTGCTGGAAATACTCATAATCGCCCACATAACGCGACAGCGACTGGTTCTCCATATGGTAGATCAGGTTGATCACGCTATTCAGGAACGGAATGTCATGGGAGATCAGAATGAAGGCATTCTCATAATCCAGCAGATAACGCTTCAGCCAGTTGATATGCTGTTCATCCAGATAGTTCGTAGGCTCATCGAGCAGCAGAATGTCGGGCTTCTCCAGCAGCAGCTTTGCCAGCAAGACCTTGGTCCGCTGACCGCCGCTGAGATCGTTAACATCCTTGTCCAGACCGATGTCGGTCAGACCGAGTCCACGCGCGGTTTCATCGATTTTGGCATCGATCATATAGAAATCCTGGCTGGTCAGCATGTCCTGAATTGTTCCGACATCCTCCAGCAGCTGCTCCAGCTCCTCAGGGGTCACATCCCCCATCTTACCGTACATGTCGTTCATCTCTTGTTCCATATCGAACAGATATTGGAAGGCCCCGCGCAGCACATCCCGGATGGATTGCCCCTGCTGAAGCACCGCATGCTGATCCAGATAACCGGCGCGCATCCGCTTCGCCCACTCCACCTTGCCTTCGTCCGGCTGAAGCTTACCAGTAATGATGTTCATGAAGGTCGATTTACCTTCACCGTTGGCACCGATCAGACCGATATGCTCACCCTTCAGCAGACGGAAGGAGACATCTGTGAAGATGGCCCGGTCGCCGAAGCCGTGACTAAGCTTTTCTACATTTAATATGCTCATGAAGTTACACCTTTTCCTTTATTCTATATTCTCGTCATATTATAAAGGCTAACGCGCCACAACTCCAGAAGGTTTGTAAAAAAAGCCGCTTCATTTGTATCTTTTCTCAACATATCCAGGTAATTTGGCGGAAAACCGTGTACCTCCGGTCCCTTTATATGCTTATACTCTACAAGCTCAATGTCCTGCAGTTGCAGCTCTCTGGAATCAGTTTGCGAATTCTGTAACTGCGGAAGAAAACCTTACTACCTACTTACCTTTTGTATTATATTGGTTAGATAGATATCGCCAGATTTTATTTTTGAAAAGTGTAGTTGTGACTGTAGAACAAAAAGACGATACACGAGAATCACATCATTATGTGGAGGTAAGGATGCGGGAGATTACAGGAATAGGAATTAGTGCCGTTAAATACGCACTCCTAAATTTCATGCTGGTCATAACCAACTTATTATTATATGCTTCAGGACTGGATGGGGGCGGAACCGGGGACCGTGAGGAAGGGCTGATGTTCTATCAGATGTACTTCATCTGCCTGCTTGCGGGATTTGTCATCTATGGAGTATGGTCCGTTACAGCAGGCAGATTTGAGAAAAAGACAAGAGGTCTAACTGCTATTCCTGTGTTATTATCCTCCGTTTGTATTACCAGTGTATTAATTTATGCTAACCGCAGGTACAAGAACCTGTATGATGGCGAGTTTGTGAATGACGCAGGGTCCAAGGTCCTGGCACTCTACGCCGATACTTCCCTGTACCTCGTATACTTCCTTCTGCTCTTCGCTGTTTGCATCAGTGTGCTTGGAATTGTTAAGCGGAACAAATTATCTATACTGGGGCTTTTGCTGAATCTATCGCTGCTAATACTCATAAACCTAATACAATTTGTATAAAACAATACTCTCCATTCTCGCGGAAATCATGGCATGCTACGATGAAGCTACGCTCATTTGGAATCATGGAGGTGTAGAGATTGTATATGCAACAAGGTAACTTGGTCATCCGGGATGCAACTGTAGCCGATGCAGAGCTGTTATGCAGCTGGTGGAACGACGGAACAGTCATGGCGCATGCCGGATTTCCTAAGGGCTTAGGAATCACTGAACAAGAGGTGTTAACCCAATTGCAGACCGGGACAGACTCTGAACGGAAAGGACGTCTGATTCTTGAAATCGATGGTGCTCCCGCAGGTGAAATGAGCTACAGTGCGGTTTCTGGACATGTGGCGGAGATGGGGATTAAAATCTGTGATTTCAATCAACAAAACAAAGGGGCAGGCACAGAATGTTTAGGTATGCTGGTCCGTTATTTGTTTGAAACACAGGGGTTTCACAAGATCATTCTGGATACGAATCTTAAAAACACCAGAGCACAGCATGTGTATGAGAAACTCGGCTTCCGTAAAATAGCGGTACGAAAGACTGCCTGGGCAGATCAGCATGGGGAATTACAGACTTTTGTTGACTATGAGCTATCCCTAACGGAATGGACTCAAAATTCCTGAACGTGACTGGTCACATTGTGTTCGGTTTTTCGCATACAAAAAAACGCCAACAGATGCATCCCTGCATTCGTTGACGTCTTTCTGAACCAGACTTACGTCCGGCGCATATACGCACGCACGGTAATCGGAGCGAAGACCGCTACAATCACAGCGGCTCCGATCAGGGAGTAGACCAGATCACTACCTACCGTTCCATGGTTCACCAGTTCACGGACAGCAGTGACCAGATGTGAGATCGGATTGTTATTCACGAACCACTGAAGCCATTTCGGCATCGTATCAACCGGCACGAAGGCATTCGAGAGGAAGGTTAGCGGGAATAACACGATCATTGAGATCCCCTGAACACTGGATGCTGTGCGGGCGATCACACCGAAAAAGGCAAAGATCCAGCTGATGGCCCAGGAGCATCCGATGACCAGAACCGCCGCCAGGGCAACCCCGCCGATGCCGCCTTCCGGCCGCAAGCCCATGATGTAGCCCATTACGAAGGTGAGTACCGTAGCAATCGTGTAACGTATAGTATCTGCTAACAGTGCCCCTGCGAGAGGGGCAATCCGGGCAATCGGCAGCGATTTGAAGCGGTCGAACACCCCTTTTTCCATATCCTCCCGTAGCTGGACACCGGTAACGACGGAGGTCGTGATTACGGTCTGTACCAAGATTCCTGGAATAATTACCGGCAGATAACTTGCCACATCCCCGGCAATCGCCCCGCCGAAAATATACGTGAACATCAAGGTGAAAATAATCGGCTGAAATGTGACGTCAAACAATTGCTCCGGTGTACGCCGGATCTTGAGCAGTCCTCTGTAAGCCATCGTAAAGGAATTACGTACCACTTGGCCGAAGCTGGTATGGTTTTTCAAATTACGGTCTACACCCGGCTTAATTAAAGTACTCATGCTAATACTCCCTCCTTCTTCTGCGTACTATCCGGGACAAGCCCCGCATCTTCCTTGACGCCATGACCGGTTAGGGTCAGGAATACTTCATCCAGCGTTGGCTTCTGCACACTCATCTCAAGCAGCGGTATACTTGCTTCACGAAGTGCGATCAGCAGATCGGTTACCCGGTCCACGTTCCCCATCGGTGCGATAATTTTGGCTGCTTCTGCCGACAGGTTAGAGCGTACCTGAAGCACCTGCTCCACAATCTGCCGCGCCTTCAGCAACTGCTGTGGATGGACCACCTTCAGGTGAAGCGAGGAGTTGCCAACCGAGCTCTTGAGTTCATCAACTGTTCCCTCTGCGACCACCTTACCGGTATCAATCACGGCAATCCGGTCCGCCAGTTGATCCGCTTCTTCAAGATATTGGGTCGTCAGCAGGACCGTTGATCCCGTATTCACCAGCTTGCGGATCGTCTCCCACATCTGATTGCGCGTCCGGGGATCGAGCCCCGTTGTCGGCTCATCCAGGAAAATGAGCGGAGGCTGCGCAATTAGACTAGCCGCCAGATCCAGCCGCCGGCGCATCCCGCCGGAGAAATTCTTCAAGGGGCGCTTGGCGGCTTCCGTCAAGCCGAATTCCTCCAGCAGGTCAGAGGCCTTGCTGCGAGACTCCGCACGCCCCAGGCCATGCAGCCTGGAGAAGATGATCAGATTCTCAGTCGCGCTAAGCGACTCATCCACTGACGCATATTGACCCGTCACTCCGATTAACTGACGCACGATCTGCGGTTCTTTTGCCACATCATGTCCGAAGATACGCGCCGAACCTGCGTCAGGCCGAAGTAGGGTCGCCAGCATGCGAATTACGGTTGTCTTCCCGGCACCATTGGGACCCAGCACCCCATAGATCATTCCTGTGCCTACTTTGAGATCTACACCATCCACGGCCCGGTTGCTCCCGTAGATTTTGACCAATCCTTGCGCCTCAATGGCATAGCTGCCGCCCTGCCCTGCTGATTGTGTCTGCTTCATGCTTTATTCCTCCTTGATTGCTGATTCTATAAGGATAGTAACCGACATATTTAAACTGAATTTAAACCTCCTTCTACTCTGTCCGGTTGCTGTTTCCCTATCCCATTAAACCAAAAATCCGATCCTTTGGGATCGGACTTGCGGAGTACGCTTGCAGTCGTACCTCTATATGCAGTTCTCCTTAGTCATAGCCGCCTTCAGCTTCGGGCAATGCCTGGTACTCTTCTTTACCGGCTACGATGTCCGCAATGAAGGTCCGTAGCTCCAGCAGTTGCTCTGCATCTTCCGTGAGCTCACAATTCTCGCCGGACCAGGACCAGTTCCGTGTGAACCCGTTTACGGTGATCCTCCAGCTGTCTTCCTGGTAAGGGACCACCGCGCAGCCCTGTTTGAGGGACACAAGCTCCAGCTTCCCCATGATTCGGATGCCTCTCATCCGCTCATAGATGCTGCGCATTTCATCTTCGGTCAACGTAATATCCGCTGTGGCTGTTCCGTTCATGATCAGATCTTTTACCACGGTATCCTGATACGTTTTGATCTCATTCTTGGTGACCTCCCCATACCCGTACCGGACGAGAAAATCGAAATCAGCAGGCATGTCTTCAGGCATCTCTCCCAATACCTCCGGCCGCTCAGGGGTAAGTTGTGTCTCCTTATTCGTGTTACAGCCAGCTATGAGCAGTACGACCAGCAGTAAGTAATATATGTGCTTCAGGTCGGTCCCCTCCACAAGTGAATTTTACAAAAAGTACAGCATCCATTCTTAGGTATTATAGTTGTAGGCGGCTAAATATTTCGCAATGACTTCCTTACTCTCATGCCACCACAGAATAGGAACTTCGCCAACCTTCACTAGACCTAACTTAGCGGCCAGATGATTGGAGCCAGTATTGCCGTTATCACAATCCCAATATATTGTTAGCTGCCGCTGACGGCTAAGCGCTATGAATTCTTGACACAGTCTGAACGCCAACCCTTGATTACGGTATTCCTTGTGCGTGATGATATCCGGTTCAATATAGCCGCCACCCACATAAAAAGTATTACAAGCGCTTACAAATCCGCTCTCATTCAAATAACAATAACCAAATGCCCTGTCGAGATAGGTCTCAGCCGAAGTCCACAGTAATCGGTAACTATCGTCCATCTCCTGAATGTAGCGTCCAAACAACTGCTCATCGATGCTAGTTAAAACAAATTCTCCAGAATCCTCCTGAATGTCAGCAGGAGCTTTAGCGTTACTGTTCATCTTATAATGTGTTCTACTGAGCTCCACTGTGTTGTCTTTCAAAGGTTCTTTCAGCACCGCAAGCCATTGACTGGAGGAGAAGTACAAATCATAGAAATTCGCGTGATTGGCCGGATTGGCATGAATTCTCCTTCTCTATGCGCTAAAAGATGCTTGATTCTACTATACTCACTAGGCTGTAATTCAATCATTCTATTCCTTCCTCTCAGTTAATTACCTGTTATGTATATCTGGCCTTCTGCCCTTCTCCCCTTCTCCTAGTAAAAAAGGCCGGGGCCACAGTCACCTGTGTCCGCCAGCCTAGTATATCATGCCTACCGCCAATTCTTCACTTCTACCCACGCGGCACCCGCTCCGCTCCGTTCAAACGCTGTGCCCACAGCTCCTTTAAAAGGCTCCAGCAGGGTCGGGTCCCGGTCGATCAGATCATACACATTCATGATGGCCGTATTCTTCGGGTCGCTCAGATAAGCGTTATCTTCTTCTCCGGTGAACAGCCGCCAGCCGCTGTCCTCCTCACGGGTAGGGGCCTCCCGGTACATCCAGCGCACACCGCTTCCTGGCGTCAGGCATTGCCTGGTGACCATACCCGCCTTCTCCCCGGCTTCGACCCATGCCGGATCTCCTTCTCTAAGAATCGTCTGGGCGATATGTCTGGGCTCGAACTCCACCGGATCTCCGAGCTGGAGCGACTGGATAACCCCCGGTGTATTGGTCAACAGCCCCGTGTACCGCCCGGTAACCGGATCTCTCCCGGTGATCTCGACCCACATCCGTTCAGCCCGTGGCTGCCCTTCAGCCGGTTGGGTCAACATGAAGTGCAGCCGCACCATTCTCCCCGTCCCCTGTGTCTCCCGTTCCTGTCTTGCAGGAATAAAGAACGACTCAGGATGTAGCCTGCTCGTCTCTTCCACATCTTCCAAAGTCCACTCCATGAATTATGCCTCCTAGTCAGTTATACTAGACTACCATTACCCGATTGTAGGAGGCACTATTCATTCTGACTGGAAGCCCTGTCCGCTCTGGCTGAATACCTGCACCGTTAACGGCGCCCTGCTTCCCGCACCGGAATCCATATTTCACTTTTAAAAGTTGGTGAGTGGGTATCCTTGCTTTCGTTCCACAGAAGCTCCGGCCCTTCGACCTGCTCGTAATTGGAAGAGGGGAACCATTCGGAATAGATCCGGCCCCAGACATTCTGGAGCGTGCCCGGAAAGGGACCCACCACTTCGAACACGGCCCATGCAGACGCTTGAACCTCCAGCTTGGCGTAGGACGGCGGGCATTCCTGCGTGGTAGCCACTCCGATATAATGATCCAGCTCCCCACGTTCCTCCATCCGGCCTTCGGAGAAATTCACCGACGAGCTGATTAGCCCTGACGGAACCATATCCGACAGCCCCTTCAGCTCCCCTATCATCTCCATGCTCAGACTCTGCCACATGGCCGCGATCTCCGGGTTCACCCCGCTGAACTGGATAGCTACCCTTTTCTTGAGTCCAACGATCCGAAAAGCCTCTTTCTCCTCAATGCGGTAATTCATTTCACTGCCTCCTCTAATGGTTAACTGAAAAGTCATTCGAGGAAAGGCCTTCAGGGGTGTCCCTGCCGTTCTTGCTTCTGAAGGCGTTACGCCATGAAGCTGCTGAAAGGCTTTTGTGAATGCATCCGGCGAAGTGTACCCGTACTCCAGGGCAACATCAATAATCCGGTGCTGGCCTCCCTGCAGCTTGAAGGCAGCCAGCGTAAGACGTCTGCGGCGGATATATTCCGAGAGCGGGATACCGGCCAGGAAGGAGAACATCCGTGTAAAATGATACTCTGAGCATAACGCGAAGCCCGCAGCCACTTTTATATCGATCTCGTCGT
The DNA here is from genome assembly GCF_000517965.1 of Paenibacillus sp. FSL R7-277. Classification (NCBI taxonomy): domain Bacteria; kingdom Bacillati; phylum Bacillota; class Bacilli; order Caryophanales; family Paenibacillaceae; genus Paenibacillus; species Paenibacillus sp. FSL R7-277. Next base: position 67,490 of record NZ_ASPX01000121.1, on the reverse strand, counting down.
CCAGGTGCTCTTCAATGTAGAAGAGTGCAGCATTTATATCTTCCAGCAGGTTCATCGTGCACCTCCCTTTCCTCCCCATCAGAGTAACAGCTACGCAGGGAATGCATCCGACAGTTCCTGCACCATATTAACGGGTACTTTCTTATTCAAGACAATCGGCAAATTTAGAGGCATAATGAAGCATAGAATATATACGAATAAGCTAGACAGGAAATCCCCATTACACGGTTAAAAAGGGAGGTTGCCATGAAGCTTGTCCCCAACTGCATCACGCTCAGCCGAATCGGGCTGGCTCTTCTGCTGCTGTACCTGGCGCCGCTGGGCACGGGCTTCACTTTAGTCTACCTCCTGTGCGGAATTACCGATATGCTGGATGGCCCTATTGCCCGAATGACCGGTACGGTTAGCAGCTTCGGTGCCAAGCTCGATTCCGTGGCCGATATGACGCTGGCAGGCACTGCACTCTATACCTTATATCCGTTCCTTGGTCTGACCCTCGGCCTCATCCTGTGGATCGCGCTGATTGCCGTCATCCGGGGAGCCTCCATCCTGACCGCTCTGCGCAAATTCAGCACCTACGGCAGCATTCATACCTACGGCAACAAGCTGGCCGGACTGCTGCTATTCCTTACACCTTTGCTGCTTCCCTATGTGAATCAGGCAATCTGGACAATAGTTGTATGCTTAGTAGCCACTCTATCAGCAATCGAGGAACTGATCCTGCTTCTGATCTCAAGTGAGCTGCAGTTGGACCTTAAGGGACTGTATGTGCGGCGCTGATTAGCATTCTGCAAAGCGATGAAGCAACTCCTTGACCTGCCGCCTTGTATTTACGATCAGCACTTGCTGGTGAGCTCCGGTCTGCTTGAGTCTCTCCAGGGTGACAGCACGGCTTCGTGCCTTATAGTTCCAGACCCATTTCACAAATGCCCAATCGAGCTTCTCCGGGCAGCCTTCGTTCATATCCGGTCTAGTCTGGTTATGGTACATAAGACGACGCTTCACAATCCGGTACATACACAATATCCGGGGTAAATCCAGAAAAATAATGACATCCGCACGCTTAATCCTTAGCTCCATGGTCCTTGAATAATTACCATCTATAATCCATTGCTCCTGGTCGGTGTATTGCCGCACCAGTTCGTCCCACTCTTCTTTTGGCTTAGGAACCCAGTCCGGGTTCCAGAAATGGGCATCCAGATGTACGACCGGCAGATGAAGAAGGCCGCCAAGCTGACGGGCCAGGGTAGACTTGCCTGATCCTCCTGATCCGAGAATTAAGATCCGGTTCATAAGCTTCTCCTTGTGCATTTTGACATCGTGGTGATCCATCACTCCAGCCCTAAATACTCTCTTATCCCATCTACAACAGCGGAGGACACGCTCTCTTGGAACCCGGAGGTCCACATCTTCGCCTCGTCACCGGGATTCGTTAAATAGCCCAGTTCCAGCAGCACCGACGGCATTACCGTATCGCGCAGAACGAAGTAATTCCCTTTCTTCACGCCGCGGTCTTTGAGACCGGTAGCTTGAATGACATGCTTATGTATAGTCTCGGCCCAAGCCAAGGATTCTTCATGATAATAAAAGGTTTCTGTACCCGAAGCTGATGCCTCCTCATAGGTATTGCCATGAATGGAGATGAACAGGTCTGCGGCCAGGTTGTTGGCGAACTGGGGCCGGAACAGCTCTTGTGAGGAGATAAAAGCATCCCCGGTCCGGGTAAGCAGAATCTCAAGCTGCGGGTCCTGCTCCACCCGGGCTGCGATTTGCTCTGACAGGCTAAGATTGAAATCCTTCTCCAGGCGTCCACTGACGGAGACTGCCCCGGGATCTTCACCGCCGTGACCCGGATCTACCACAACCTTATAGACCTTGCCCAGGTAGGGCTGGCTGCTGCTCTGCGGTTGATCCGATCTGGCAGCATGCACATGGAGCGCTGCATCCTCAGCCGGACCTGCACTTAGGCTGGTATCGGCAATCCTCCCGCCAGAACCGCTGCCGGTGCCATCGCTACATGCCGCCAGCAGTAATAGGCTGAGCCATATGGCAGCTATCAGGTACATTTTCCTCATTCCGGTTGCTCCTTCTCGCTCACTTCCTACACGTTGCCTACTTCCATTTCAGCATACCGAAGGCTTGTTAAGCAAGACCTAATTCTCCGTAGCTTCAGGGGCGTTTTCCCCGCCAGCCTTATCCGGTGAATTCAGCAGCACCAGACCCCCGATAATAATCAGCAGACTAATGCCGGTGAGCAGATTGAACGGATCATTCCAGATCAGGATGCCGATCAGTGCTGTCAGCGCTGTCCCCACGCCAGACCAGATGGCATAAGCCAGGCTCAGAGGTATGGTGCGAAGACTGATCGATAAGCAGTAAAAAGCCAGGCCCATTCCAAGCACTACTCCGATCGACGGCAGCACACTGCTGAATCCATCGGAGAGCTTAAGCATAGTCGTACCGAAGATTTCTGAAATAATAGCGATGCTTAGCGCTAAGTAACCTCTCATCTCTACACCCCCGTTGACAGCTTCAGCAGAACCACACCGCCAATGATGAGGATTAAGCCTGCTATTTTTCGCACATTCAGACGTTCCTTATAGACCAGCACGCCAACCAATGCGGTTAACGCCGTTCCCACGCCAGACCAGATGGCATAAGCTGTCCCGAGAGGGATTTCTTTCAGCGCCAGTGACAGATTGAAGAACGCCAGGCCCATGCCAGCGACCACCGCAATGGAGGGAAGGAGCTTTTTGAACCCGTTGGATGCCTTAAGCATAGAGCTGCCGAAGACCTCACTCACAATGGCTAAGGATAGTAAAACATAAGCATTCAATGGGACTACCTCCTTAATGGATCATTTCATATAATTTCCGGATGACCTTATCACGCATATCATCGCTGATCTCGCCGATCCCGAATACCTCCGATAACCACAGGCCGTCTACAGCCAGCCGGACAATGGAGCCAATTACCGGGTCCAGCCCGTCATTCTCGATGTTCTCTTGCCAGACGGTATAATGCTTCCTTAATTCATCCAGCAATTCACCGTTTGTAAAAAGCGCTGCGTTAAGCGCAACATTCATGTCCTGCCCATCCTGATCGGCTTCTACGGTAGACTGCAAATAAGCACGGCTCCACTTCCCTTGCTCCCGTGTATCCTGGGCCGCCCTCTTCTGGACATCCGCAACAAAATCATTGGTGATGCCCGAAACCATACTGTAGATTAATGAGTCTTTATTCGGAAAATGGTGCAGCAGACCGCCCTTGCTTACCCCCGCTTCGGCGGCGACTGCTTCAAGCGTGAGCTTCTCAATCCCGTTCTGTTTCACAACCGTTGAAGCTGCAGTCAATATCAGGCTGCGTTTGGAATTACTGTTCACAATCATCACCTCGTCATTTACTATACCGTCCAGACGGTTTGTTTGTCAAACAGATGAATTGCAGCACAAAGCGCTCATCAGCTGATGAGCGCTCCCGCAACTTATACTGTTCAATGGATATGCCGTTACAGTTAAGCCCCTGACAAAAGTCCCCGGATATAGCCGCTTAACTCCCTTGCAGTCTGCTCGTGCGCCGGCAGGCCCGGATGGGTTCGCGCTCCCATCGTTTCATTCGTCACATTCGGCAGCTGGAACACCGACACGTTCTTATCGCCCGTAGACCTCATGTATCCATCCATCGCGCGGTAGATCGCTGGCATCAGGGAGAGACCCAGCATTCCATACACCCAGAGAAGATGCGCCCCGGGGTTATAGCCTCTCAGCTTCGCCAGGAACCTCGTAACCGCGGCCTCGAAGGCGGCCAGATCCTCCTGATGATAGCTTCCGTCTTCATTCAGCCGCTGCTTATAGATACGTCCGGTGCTACCATCCAGCCATTCGGGGGAGTTGAACGCACCGTCATCATTGGTACCCAGGTTAACTACCACCACATCCGGCTGCCAGGCCGCAAAATCATTCATCTTATGCGCACCAAGCGCTTCATTACGGGGACCGGTCAGCAGACCGCAGACCTGCTCGTAGATATCAGGGATGTTGCCTCTAGGATTGTTGTCCCAGCTGGAGAGCACTCCCCATCCGCTCTGTGAGATCACCCGGAATTCGGCCTGCACGGCCTCGGCAGTGATCGCTGTGTAGTTATGCACGCCACTGAACCAGGCGGGAATCCAGTCCTCTTCGCTCTGGGCACCAACGACGCCCTCACCTGAAGTAATACTGTCGCCGATGAACTCCAGCCGGTACGGCTTCGCTTCAACAGGCAGGAAGCTGCCGTCTGTGCGGACCGCATGGAACTGAAGATAAGAGCCGGGATCGCCGCTCATCGCCTGGACCTCTTTTACAATCCGGATATTCTTCACAGTCTCAGGGTTCATTCCTCTGAATACGCAGACCCAGTGCCTTCCGGCATTCAACATCTGTCTGCTGACGGGAACGGAGTTGATCAGCACACTGATCCAGGATTCGTGATGATCGTAACCGGACTCTACTTCAAGCCACAGCTCGGAGGCCCGGAGGTTCACTTCTATCGCACTGCCCGTCCAGAATAACGTCAGGGGGTTAAGCGCTCCGGTCGTTCTGCCATGAATCTTCAGATGCTTGATCTCTGTCAAAGGCTGTACCTGTAACTGCAAATGGGAATTGCTGCTCATTCTGAACCCTCCTGTTTGCTGGCAATCGAGAAGCTGCGGACCTTCATCCACTTCCCGCCTACCCATTCGTCAACGGTGCCCTTCCGCGTTCTGACACAGAACTTATGCGAGGTACCGCGGTCAAAGCCCGTTGCTTCATATAACAGGTCCTCTCCCTGCTGTCCCTTGAAATACACCTGCTTCAGGCCGAGTCTGTTCAATAGTTCCTGCTTCACACTGTCTGTATATTGGCGCGAGAATTCTTTGGTCATTATTGTTCCTCCTGCTTCGTTTATCAACGGTTCTACTTCCCGGATACTTCTTAGAGAATAACGTATATGCGGTGAACTTTCACCTTTATTTTTCACCAAACTGCCCTTAAATACCGGTTGATTTTGAACTCGGCCCTGTAATAGAATTAATGGATTATATAGAAAAGGATGCGCATACGCAATGCCTTACAAGGAATCACGTTCGCTTCGAAAAAGGTCGATTCTGTTCTTCTCGCTGATCATGCTGGTGAAGAGTTATTTCGCCTGGTATTACTTATTCGAGGACGGTCCCACCTGGACCACCTGGCTGAAGGAAATCCCGTTCGTGCTGCTGCTGTTCTGCCTCATCGAATGGTTCGCCACCAAGCACAAGGTCGCCATCTATCTGATCGTCAATCTGCTCATTACTGTACTGTTCTTCTCTCTCATCGTCTATCATAATCATTTTGGTATGATTGCTACGTCTCAGGTCTTCGGACAGGTCAAACAGGTAGGCGCCGTCAAAAAAAGTATATTCGCCGTCGTGCATCCGCAATATATGCTTATCTTCGTAGACATCATTATTATCAGCCTGATCATGCTCAGACGCAAAAAAGCGCTCGCCTGGAAGCATTCCATGTCCCGGCCCAGCAACCGCAAGGCAGTGGCTATCCTGTTCTGCATCTCGCTTACGCTGTGCATGATGAATATCTTCCCCAATAAAGCCAGTATGAATGAGAATGTCAAGGCAGAGCAAATGGGCATTCTCAATTATGAAGCCTACGCCCTGCTGCGTGAACCCGCAGAGGAGCCTATGGACCCTGCGCAAATCTCCCAGGCCGGCATCGACATGACAAAGGGCATTCAGCAGAAGGCTAATCCGGTCTTGTTCGGGGCTGCCAAGGGTAAGAATCTGATCATCCTGCAGATGGAGTCGCTCCAGAACTTCCTGATCAATCTGTCCGTGGACGGAACCGAAATCACACCGAACCTGAATAAGCTGGCCGGCGGGAGCTACTATTTCCCCCGGTTCTTTCAGCAGGTAGGCCAGGGCAATACCTCGGATGCCGAATTCATCGTCAACACTTCCTTTTATGTGCCGCCGGACGGTCCGGCCACAGATAAGTATGCTCCGAAGGAGCTGCCGAGCCTGCCGAAGCTGCTGGAGGCACAGGGGTACGATACCGCGACTTTTCATACCAATAATGTAGAGTTCTGGAACCGCGGGGAGCTGTACAAGGCGCTGGGCTTCAATCAATATTACGACAAAACCTACTTCGGCGAAGAGGATGCAGTCTTCTATGGCTCCTCGGATGAAGTCCTGTACAGAAAGACCTCTGCGGAGCTTGCGCGGATGGATCAGCGTGAACAGCCCTTCTATGCCCATGTCATCTCGATGTCGTCGCATAATCCGTTCTCGATCCCGGAGAGCAAATACAAGATGACCTTGCCGGAGCGTTACGAGGGGACGCTGGTCGGCGACTATATCCGGGCTGAGAACTATGCGGATTATGCGCTGGGCCAGTTCATAGAAGAGCTTAAGAGCAGCGGTGTGTGGGATAACAGCGTAGTGGTCCTTTACGGCGATCACCGGGGTCTTCCTATATTCTCGCTAAAAGAGGCCGACAAGGTCCTGCTGGAGGAGATTCTGGACCATGAATATAATGAGCGTGATCTGATTAATATACCGCTGATCATCTCAGCCACAGGCATTACCACACCGGCACTGAAGGAGCAGTTAGGCGGCCAGGTGGATATTTTGCCGACCGTTGCCAATCTGCTCGGGGTTCCGCTGGACTATCATATCCACTTCGGACAGGATCTGCTTAACCAGACCACGTATAACCTGCTGCCGCAGCGCTATTATCTGCCTACGGGTTCCTTCGTTAATAATGAAGAGCTGTTCCTGTCAGGCAGCGGGTTCGAGGACGGCCAGCATTATACGTTATCCGGTGACGGCACGGATCTGCTTCAATCGACAGAGGATGAATTCAACCGGGCGCTGGAGCTGCTCCGCATGTCCGACAGCTATGTGACTCAGCTGCCTGACCGGGTAGTTGAAGATCCGCCGGAGGGCGAATAAGAACTGAAATAGGCACCATCCTGCACACAGCAAAGCCCGGTTCGGAGTCCTGTCTCTGAACCGGGCTTCTTTATATGCTTGGTAGGGTTAGAACTGCTTGTCCAGAAAATCCCGCACAGCCTGACCCGCCTGAAGCGGAAGCTGCATCCAGACATACGCATGAAGCGAATCCGGGATCAGCGCAATTTCATAGCTGTCCAGCCGCTCTGCGAAGGCATTCAGACTGCTGCGGACCCGTTCATCGTTCCATTCCGCTTCGCTGGGCAGGAACAGGACCGGGCATTGTATTGTCTGATAATAGTGTTCAAAAGACAGCTCCCAATACTTCACTATGTATTCGATTCTGACACGGTTCGGATAACAATAGGTATACTTGCCGTCTGGATGCTGCTCCAGACTATGCGTATAGAACGCACAGAAATATTCATTCCACAGGCCCTCCGCAGTCAGCTCAGCCCGCTGCTGGGCTACATACGATTCAACGCTGTCATAGCACGGTTCCTTCCATTCCTCCAGTTCTGCCCGAAGCTGCACTTTCCTCTGCTCCACCGCTTCCGCCGTGCCGTCAAATATACCATATTCGCCAAATTCGTTATTCAGCGCACCTTCGCACACCAGAGATAATACAAGCTCCGGATGGGCTGCTGCCAGACTGACCGCTACCTGCGCCCCCATGGAGCTTCCTACTACGTGGCACTTGTCCACCTGCAAATGCCTCAGTAACTGATACATATCCTCTGCCATCTCGTCAATATGATAGCCAGTCTCCGGCTTGTCCGACCGGCCATGCCCCCGGAGATCCGGTGCAAGGATGCTGTAGTCCTGCTCCAGTTGCGGGAGAACTCCATCCCACATATGCAGGTTTCCGCCGCTGAAATGAAGCAACAGGATGACAGGCTTGTCTTCTAAAGAATACTTAGCGTTAATGCTTATCTCCCCAAGCAGGATACGTTCCTCGACCATTTCGATTGCTCCTTTGATTCCAACACACACTTTCGTTGCGTCATATTCTGAATTACATACATTGGTTAATCGGTTAGAGATAACTCTAACTGTCCAGCCCCTAAATCTCCCGCAGCAAGTCCATATTATGGGTCTCGTACATAGCCACCTTCAGATCAATAATATTCAGACTTTTCTTCAGTTCCTCCATCTGCCGCAGCACTTCCTTCCGGTGTGCAATCATCATCCCGCGCCGCGTTTCCCTGGTGCTGTCGCCTTCTATTACCAGATCAATATACCTTTTGATCTCTTTAATAGGCATACCGGTGTTTTTCAGGCAGCAGATGACTTTAACCATAAGCAGATCCCCCTCCGAGAAGGTCCGGTTCCCCGCCTCATTGCGTCCGACAAAGGGCATCAGCCCTTCCTTATCATAAAAGCGGAGCGTATGTGCTGTTACCTCACAAATCGCCGCTACCTCATTAATACTGTACATCAGCTTTTCACCTCACCATGGGTTTTTGAAAGTGGCTTGACTTCGATAAATCTCTAAGTATTAGCATGGAGTATAACAAACCGCGGGTCAACTATGTATTAATGCACCTGGCGGACAAACAAAGGAGAGAACATAAAATGGACAAATTCCCCACATGGACAGCTGCCCAGATTCCTTCCCAGCAGGGGCGTTCGGCCGTTGTTACTGGTACAGGCGGACTCGGCTACGAAACCGCGCTTGAACTGGCACGGCACGGGGCAGAGGTTATCCTGGCGGGCCGGAATGCAGCGAAGGGAGCTGAAGCGGTTAAAAGGATCTCCGCAAGCGTTCCTTCAGCCAACATACGTTTTGAGGTGCTGGATCTTGCCAGTCTGGCTTCTGTGCAGGCATTCGGCACAAGAATGAATACTCAGCGGCGCAGTCTTGATCTCCTGATTAACAATGCTGGCGTCATGACTCCACCTGTACGCCAAGTCACCGCAGACGGGTTCGAGCTGCAATTCGGTACGAATTACCTTGGACACTTCGCGCTCACTGCGTACCTGATGCCCTTGCTGCGCCAAGCAAAGGAGCCCCGGGTGGTCAGTCTAAGCAGTATTGCCCACCGGAGTGGCTCCATTCATTTTGACGACCTGCAATTTGAACGCCGTTATCATGCCGGGCAGTCTTACGCCCAATCCAAAATAGCGATGATTATGTTCGCTCTTGAGCTGCAGCGCCGCAGTGACCTGGGCGGATGGAACCTGCTGAGCCTACCGGTTCACCCGGGGATATCACGTACGGACCTGCTGCTGAATGGGGCAGGACCAAACAGCGCTCCCGGCATTCTCCGCAGACTGCTTGGGCCAATCTTGTTCCAGCCGGCGGCCCAAGGCGCACTTCCTGCACTGTTTGCCGCCACATCACCGGAGGCCAAGGCGGGAGTCTATTACGGTCCCGGCAGACTCTCAGAAACCAGAGGCTTGCCTAAGCCCGGCAAGATGGCTCCGCAAGCACTGGACCGGGCTGCCGCATCCAGGCTGTGGGAGGTCTCACGGCAGCTGACACAGGTAGATTTCGAGGCCATTGTGAGTGGCTGACGTTTCTCTTAAGCCGGGTCTCGTTGCCCGCTAGGCACCAATCCCGCCTTCCCATCATACACAGATATAAAGAAAGGCGGGATGCAGAATGAATACCATGACAGGTGAGGCGGAATGGGCGATTTTTCTGGCGGCTGTCTGCGGACAGACCTATACCCAATTTGCCAATGCGGAGGGTGCGTTCGTGGTACCGGCGGACTTCTCGGCCGTGCATAGCTTCCAGGCGAAATCGATGGGGAATGTGTGGGAGCTGTTCGGCTTCATTCTGGAATCACCGCAGGAGATCATTATTGCCTGGCGCGGAAGCATCTCCACCAATGACTGGCTCTCGAACATGAATGCCGCGCAAAAGAAATTTAAATACATCCAGGAACCCTGCATGACCCATCGGGGGTTCACCGATATCTATGCATCCGCTCGGGATGCCATTCTCTCCGTGCTTGGCACTCTGTCTCCGGAGAAGACGCTATATGTAACAGGCCATAGCCTTGGCGGGGCACTGGCTACTCTGTGTGCGCTGGATGTTGCTGCCAACTCCGCCTTCACCACCCCCCGGCTGTATACTTACGGGTCTCCGCGTGTAGGCGACCCGGATTTTGCCAACGCCTTCAGCCGGTATGTGCGCAGCAGCTACCGCTATGCCAATCTTTTTGACGTCACTACGTATGTTCCGCCAACCGTCTACAAGCTGCCTAAGCAGAAGACCAAATACTATTACACCCATGTCCAGACCCTTAAGTCCCTATCCTTCCAGAATGGCAGCCCTGAGCTGAATCATGTCATCCGTAGTTATTTCGCTGTGCTGAGGAAGACACGGCCCGACTTCACCACAGCTCTGTGCACCGCGAACCCTGGGTTCTGTCCGGTCCCGGAGCTGATCACCTAGTTCGCCAGAATCTGATTCAGACTCTCCTCCAGCCGCTTAAGTCCCGCTTCGGGCTGTATCCGGTTGCGCACGATATGCTGCAGTTCCTCGGACATTGCAGTGAACAGAGCTGCATATTTATCCGTCTGCGGGGCGAATTTGACCTGATCTTTTGCTTGAATAAACCGCTCCCGGTAAGGCAGCTCCCGGTACATCCGGCTCTGTTCAACAGTAGAGTTCGCCGGAACATGCCCCGCCTCGCCCCAGATCATTCCGCCCACCTCCGAGAAGTATTTCATGAAGTCCATGGCACCCGCCTGCCTCTCCACGGTGGTATAGGCTGGAATCACCAGGGTGTGGGAGCTTCCCCAATGGTCTGCGCTGCCGAAGATCGGCGGGAGAGGTATAATTCCGATATCCAGCGCCTTATTGTCCAGATGGTGGCCTGCTTCCCATACTCCGCCGAACCATAGGCCTGCCTGCCCTTTGTCAAAAGAATCCCAAGGCGTATTATCGCTCAAATCGCTTAATCCCTCATCAAACAGCCGCTGATAGAAGCTCAGCACCTCTACGGACTTCTCATTATAGATGGCTGCCCGCTTGCCGTCCCGGCTGAGCAATTCTCCACCCGCCTGATAATACAGATCGAGGAAGGATTCCTGGAAATACGGGGTGTTCACCGCCATAGGCTGTACAGCCGGTACCCGCGCAGCAATCTGCCGCAGCAGGCGGACGAATCCCTCCGGTGTATTCTCCTCCAGCTGCGGCGTTCCGTCAGCAGATAATACACCGGCCTTGGCCAGAATTGCTTTGTTATAGTAGAGCATATGGAAATGAGTATCCAGAGGCACTGCATAGTATTGCCCGGCATAGCTGACGCTCTGAAGGTTCTGCTCCCCGATCTGATTGAACTGCAACCTGCCATGCTGAGCCAGAGCATTGAGCGGTATAATTTGCTGCGCTTTGATGAACGGAGACAGCCGGTCAGCATGAATGACCGCCACATCAGGCCCCTTGCCGAAGGACAGAGCGGTGCGGAGTCTCGCATAATATTCGTTCGATTCCAGTCTGAGCTGCTTGACGAACACTGCACTCTGGGAAGCATTATAGTCATGGATGATCCGCTCTACGAATTCGCCCTCTCCCCCTCCGAACGGATTCCAGAAGGAGATCGTCACAGGCGTGCTGCGCTCCGGCGGCTCCGTATACCTGGAAGAGAAATCCGCGCAGCCCGTGAACAGCAACAGACACAGCAGCAGAACAGGCAGGATCAGCTTCATCTTTCTCCTCCTCCTTGAAACATAAATCAATCTAACGGACGAATAATGCAAGAGTTATGCTCCTTAATTGTTCGTTTGGGCATCATTCTGCGAATTCATGTGTACTTGTGCTCTTCACCAACATTACTTAGCACCACCAGAGGGATAAATCCCTTTCACTTCACTTAACTGGCTCACCCTGATTCTACTTTCCTGTACATGCTCCCTAAATATTGTAAGCGTTTGCAATAAGTTCCGCCGCGAGGCTCCCTTACCGCTCCTTGCGGACCAGCGCGCGATACTCGGAGGGAGATACGCCTGTGATTTTCTTGAATACCTTGGAGAAATACTTCGGGTCCTGGATGCCGACCAGACTGCCTATGTCGCCAGCCTTCAATTCGCCGGTCAGCAAGGTCTTCGCCTTCTCAATGCGGATGCGGGTCAGATACTCCAGGAAGCTCTCCCCGACTTCTTTGCGGAACAGATTGGCGAAGTAGTTCTTGCTCAGATGGACCAGCCCGCTGATCGACTGCAGGGTAATCTCCTGGTGATAATACTGCCGGATATACTGAGTCGCCTTAATAATACTGTTACGGTCGCTATTATACATCTCTTTCATATGTGCAACAAGCGCCTGGAAGGCCTGCAGGAACCACTCGCGGCTCTCTTCCAGCGTCTCCAGCTTGGACAGCTCGTCAAAGTACTGCTTCTTCAGCTCAAGCACCTGCTCTGCATCCTTCGACACATCCGGCCACAGAGTGGTTAGAATCATCAACAGCTCCAGTGAAATAATCTGCACCAGCTCCGCATCCCTGCGCACAGCCAGCTGACCAAACAGCTGCTCCAGATATTCTTCCAGCTCCCGCGACTGAAAAGCATAGACCATCGACTGAATCTGATGGCTGCTAATCTGGAGCGATGGCGCTAGTGTAGTCCCTGACTGTGTCATTTGATGCTGCGCTGTGTCAGGCTGTGCAGCGTCAGACTGCGGCCCTTGTGCCAGCAGTTCAACGCTACCGTGAACCAGCACACGCCCCGTTCCCATGAACAGCTTCATCCTTGCAGCGCCTGCGGCCTGGACATACGCATTTTTCAAATCCGCCCACTCCCTGACTTCTCCGCTAATGCCAATCGTTACAGTCCAGCCGTATTGTCTGGATAGCCGGAGAATCAACTGTTCACTGGAGCTGAGTAAGCGGTCCATAATCGCAGCCTTACCGGTCTGTACCATTACCTCTGAGGTTACAATTACATGCAGTACACCTTGTCTGTCACGAATCAGCTCATAGCCGATAACAGGATCGTTAAGACCTATCTCTTCAAGCAGGCTGCGGATTACCGCTGCTCCCTGCCCATACTCCGGCTCTGCTCTGCCCCCCGGCAGAATTTGCAGCACATAAAGCGGCCGCTTCTCCGCAAGCCCTGCCCGCGAAAGTGTATCGTGTTCGATTCTGCCTTGAACCGCCCCGAGCTCCAGCAGCTCGATCAGGAAGTTCTCCTTATGCACCGGCGCAATTTGAGCTGGCGCAGACTTTTGCTCCCAAGGCTTCTGCGCCCCTTCGAGGCTGTCCTTCAGCTTAAGCAGTACCTGCTCGAAGTCGCGCGGCATCATATCCGACTTGATGATATAATCGGAGACATTTTGCTTAATCGCTTCCTTGGCATACTGGAAGTCCTCCAGATTGCTGAGGATAACAATCTTTAGGTCCGGAGACAGCTTGCGCACCTCGGCAATCAGCTCAATGCCGTCCATGACGGGCATTTTGATATCCGTAATCAGGATGTCGGGCAGTCCGGTTGCCATCAGCTCCAGCGCCTCCCGGCCGTTCCCGGCCTCCCCGGTGACCTCCATCCCGATGGCTTCCCATTCAATCATCGACCGGATGCCATATCTCACGATAAATTCATCTTCTACGATAATGACCCGGTACATATCAGTGGTTCCCCCTTGTGTCGTCTGTGATAAGCGGCAGCTTGATCCGGATAGACGTCCCTTTTCCCGGTTCACTGCGCAGGTCCAGCCCGTACATTTTGCCGCAAATGAGCTTGATCCGCTCGTCCACATTCGCCAGCCCGATGCCTCCCGGCTTCTCCTCCTCCCGCGCCTGCCCATCCAGCAGACTACTGGCCTGCACAGGGTCCATGCCCTTGCCGTTGTCAGTGACCTCGAACCACAGCAGGTTGCCCGGTGCCTTGGTGCAGGAGATACGGAGCATACCGCCGGACTCCATCTCCCCAAAAGCATGGATGATCGCATTCTCGACAATGGGCTGGAGAATCAACTTCGGCGTACGCAGGCGGCGGACGTCTTCATCCATCTCAATGATAGTGTCAATCTTGAAGTTGAACCGGAACTTCTGTATGCCCAGATAACACTGTACATGCTCGATCTCTTCCTCCACCGTCACCGTCTCTTCCCCCCGGCCCAGGCTGATCCGCAAGAGACGCGATAATAAGCTGACCATCTCCGCCGCGTTATTGGCCTTCTGAATGAGCGCCGTCCATTTAATAATATCCAGCGTGTTGTATAGAAAATGCGGGTTAATCTGCGCCTGCAGCGCCTTGAGTTCAGCCATCCGTTTCCGGTCCTGCTCCAGATATACCGCTTTCAGGAGCCCGTCGATCTGCACGACCATTGCGTTGAAGTTGTCGCCGAGAATATCGATTTCATCATGCCGGCTTTTGGCCTTGTAGCGGACGCTGAGCTCGCCGGACATCACCTGCCGCATCAGCCGGATCATTTTCAGAATCGGGTTCGTAATCGAGTTCGCCAGCACCAGCGCGGCAATGACCGAGAAGATGATGCAGAGCAGCCCGACGAAGATGAAAATCTGCAGCAGGCGGTTGGAATCCTGATACAGTGCCGCCTTGGAGATCACATTGACGACCACCCAGTCATTCGTATGCAGCTTCTTGGCATTCACGATCAGGCTGTCTCCCTTGTAGGCAAGCGGGAACCTCGTTTCCTCCTGTCCGGTACGCATGAGCTGCTCATACCCTGCCTGTCCCAGGACCTCGCTCACGCTCCGGCCGATCAGCCCGCTGTCCGGGTACGAGACGAGCCTGCCTCCGCCGTCTATCACGAAGCTTTGCAGGTCACGGTTATTGCTGACCGCCTTCGAGACCAGCTCCTTAATCACATCCTCTCGGATATCCAGCACAGCAACAATCTTCAGAGGACTGTCATCGGATATTTTGTAGAGCTGCTTGGCGACTGAGAAGACATGGGTGCTCTGGGAATTGAGGCTGTCCACATAAGTGCCGTAGCGGGTCGGATACCAGCGGAAATTGCTGCCGCCCTTAAGAGTCGCAAGGAACGGCTCCACCTCGGCGGGCGTGCGCGTGCTCCAGCGGTAGATCCCTTTGATATAGTGCTTATCCGAGACGAAGGAGATGGACTGTACATCCTGATTAATTGCCACAATCGTGGACAGCTTCGTCGTCAGAGACAGACTATCCACATCATAGCTGGCCGGAGTGGTCCCATCAAGAGCCCGCAGCATCCCCACAATCTCATGATTGTTCAGCACCTGCATCAGCATATCCTTGTAGATGCCCAGGCGCGTATCGAGATTATCAGCGGTCTGATTGAGCAGATGCTCCGAATACTCGGTAGCCTTGTCGTTAAGGGTTGATTTCGAGATGGAAAAAGAAATAATCCCCATGACCACCAGCGGTGTCAAGGAGAAGAGAACAAGCAGCAGCATCCACTTATAGCGCATGCTGCTCTTCATTTGGATGATCCAGGATATCAAGCGGAGCCGCAAGGACCTGGCAGAACTCTCAGGAGATGTACGCATGCCCTATATCCCTTTCCCGGTATATAATATGGTTCAGGCTACCCCTTGACCCCCGACATGGCTACGCCCTGGACAATCTGACGCTGGAGCAGGATGAAGACAACAATCGTCGGAATCGCCGCCAGGGCGCTGGCTGTCATAATGAGATTGAGCGACATATTATTATTCGACAAAAAGGTGGGCAGCCCTGCCGACAGGATCATATTCTCCTCCGAGGTAATCGCCAGATAAGGCCAGAGGAAATTGTTCCACGAGAGGATGAAAAAGAAGATCCCGACAGACACCATCGCCGAGCGCGTCAGCGGCAGGCAGATACTCCACCAGAGCCTGAAGCTGCGGCTGCCGTCGATTTGCGCGGCTTCAATATAATCCTTAGGCACGCCGTCCATGAACTGCTTCAGCAGCAGAATACCGATCGGGTTGGTCAGTCCCGGGAGGATAATGGCCCAGATATTATCGATCAGCTCCAGATGCAGCGCAGTCTCATAGAGCGGAATCAGAATAGCTTCTGTCGGAATCAGCAGGCCTGAGACAATGAGCACATAGAAGATGCCCCGTGTGCGGAACGGCAGCTTGGAGAACGAGAAGGCTGCCAGCGAGCTAAGCAGAATGGAGATCAGGGTAGTGAGTACGCCGATCACCAGACTGTTCCAGGTCCAGAGCAGAATCTGCGAATCTCTAATGACCTTGGCATAGTTACCGGTATTCAGATCCGACCAATCCACCCAATCGTCCAGCGTATAGACATTCACTCCATCGGGCTTCAGGGAGGTGAGAAACATCCAGATCAGCGGAAAAACAAACAGCAGGGCAAGCACAATAGCCACAGTATTTAAAGCAAGCTTCTTCATGAATCTTCTCCTCTCCTATCCGTCCTTGCGGTCTGTAATTTTGAATTGAATCACGGCGATCAGCAGCATGATGAAGCAGAACACCATGGACTGCGCCGCAGCCATGCCGAACATATCCTTTTTGAACCCCGTGACATAGATATAGCGGATCATCGTATTCGTGGAATCGCCTGGCCCGCCGCCGGTCATAATCTGTACCTGGCCGAACAGCTTGAGACAGTTGATAATCTGATAAAAGATCTGGATCTTCATCACATTGGACAGTCCCGGCAGGGTAATGCTCCAGAACCGCTGCCACGCGTTCGCACCATCGATCTTCGCCGCTTCATAATGATCAGTGGGAATCTCCTGTAGACCGGCCAGGAACAGCACCATGACGAATCCGACGCTCCACCAGTCCGTTGCCAGGGTAATCGCCCACCACACAAACCGGTGATCCGTAAGCCAGTTAATGTCTGCGTTGATGCCAAGCATATGTAAGGCTGCATTGACCGGGCCGTTCTTCGCATCCAGCAGCCGCAGCCAGATGAAGCTGACCACGGAGACCGACAGGACATACGGCAGGAAGAACACTGAGCGGATCAGGGTTCGCAGCCAGATTCTCTGATTAATAATAAGGGCCAGCAGCAGGCCCAGGATGATGACCGTGGGCGCGCACAGCAGCACGAAATAGAATGAGTTCCACAGGTAAGCATAGAAATCTGAATTCTGCAGTATTTTTGCATAGTTCGCCAAAGCCACATACTTCTGCATCCCTTGAATGCCCCACACATGCAGACTCATCCAGGCTCCGCGGATCACCGGCCACAGATAGAACACCGTGAACGGGATCAGGAACGGGATCAGGTACAGAATAGCCTTCAGTTCAGTCAGCAGGTGTACAGGCTCAGCTCTGCGAAGAGCCGCAGCCGGCCTTTTCTCACTCAAGCTCCGCTCCATCATTATCTCTCTCCTTCAGTTGAAATGAATCATGAGCCGGATTGGGACTGACCTGCCTCTGGCAGTAGTTCATCCCAATCCAGTCAGATAAGGCTAGTTCTCCAGCACTTCGTTAATCTGTTTCTCCAGCTTGGCCAGGCCATCCTCCGGCGTCTCGCTGCCAAAAATTATGTTCTGCAGTCCTTCGGAAACGGTGGTGATAATCGTCGTATATTTATCGGTTGGCGGCGCGAACTTCACCGTCTTCTGCGCCTCGATGAATTCGCTGCGGTAAGGCAGGCTCTTGTAGGCTTCACTCTCTGTAATCTTGCTGTTCGCCGGCACATGACCCGCCTGTCCCCAGATCTCCCCGCCCACTTCGGAGAAGTACTTCATGAACTTGGCTGCGGCTTCCTGCTTCTCCGGCGTCACGTAGGACGGGATGACCAGCGTATGGGAGCTGCCCCAGTGCGTCTGGCTGCCGAAGATCGGGGGCAGCGGCATAGCGCCGATGTGCAGCGATTCATCCCCCAGCAGCAGCCCTGCTTCCCATACCCCGCCGAACCAGAAGGCGGCTTTGCCGTTATGGAAGGTATCCCAAGGCGTCTTGTCATTGAGATCGGCATATTTTTTATTGAAGACATCCATATAGAAGTTCAGCACATCCAGTGCCTGCGGGTTGTTGATGCTCGCCTTGGTCATCTCCGGGTTCAGCAGCTCGCCGCCCGCTTCATAATACAGATTGAGGAACGGCTCCTGGAAATACGGGGTATTCACCGCCATCGCCTGAACATCCGGCACCTTGGCCTGAATCCCGGAGAGCGTCTTCTCGAAGCCTGCCGGGGTCATATCATCCAGCTTGGGCGTACCGTCCTCGTTCAGCAGATTGGCCTGCTTCAGAATATCCTTGTTGTAGTAGAACATGTGGAAATGGGTATCGAGCGGAACCGCGTAGGGCTTGCCGTCATAGGATACGCTCTTGATATTGGAATCCGAGATTTGCTTCAGATCAAAGCCTGCCTTGGAGGCCAGCTCATCCACCGGCACAATCTGCTGGGCCTTCACGAACGGCGAGATCCGCTCCACGTGGGCTACCGCAACATCCGGGCCTTTGGAGGACGACAACGCTGTGCCGAGCTTCGCGTAATACTCGTTGGATTCAAGACGGAGCTGTTTGACCTTAACCTCCTGCTGCGAGTCATTGTAGCCCTTGATGATCTGGTCCACGAATTCCCCTTCCCCGCCGCCGAACATATTCCAGAAGGAGATCTCCACCGGACTGCCGCCTGCGCTCTCTGTTGCTACGGGCCCGTTCGATGCCTTGGCCGCTCCGTTCTCTGTATTTCCGGAAGAGCATCCCTGCAGGACCAGCGCCAGTGTCAGCCCGGCCGATACCACACTTGCCAATCTTTTTTTCATCTTCATCTGTACAACCCTCTTCTCCGTAAAGTTTGTGCGAGGAAAGCCGTCACACTGTGATGTAAGGGCTTTCTTCTCTATAACTCTACAGCGAACACCGCCGTGCTTGAACCGACAAACCGCCGTTCCTTGGTGAACAAACGACAGATGTAACCCGGCCGGAAGCCCTGGCAGGTAGACGATCTTACGCAGGGTGGAGAATCGACAGATCATGAACAGTCGTCTGCGCACGCAAAAAGGGACCTCTTGAGAGGCCCCCGTGAAATTCCAGTCAATTCACTGTAAAATTGTCAAAGCTGACACTGTTGCCGAAGCCGCCGCGAACACCTACTGTGCCCGAAGTAAAGACGGCATCATTCTTGTCAATCTTGGGCACCGTCATATCTCCCACATAAACCTTGATGTTTCCGTTATTGACCACAACTTTCATGTGGTACCAGGTGTTCACGGCAATAGGAGTATTTACGGTCTGGAGAGAGGTCCAGTTATTATTGAACCGTCCAAGCCACACCTCACCGGCAGAGTCAATCCCTGCTGCGTAACCCTTTTGCAGATCAGCCCCGGTCCCCGGACTGGTCACATTGAAGAGAAGACTGGCCTGGCCTGCATTATTCAGCCGGATGTCGCCCTCCAGCGTATAACTCATTTTGGAAGGATAAGGGGTTAACAGCGATTTGTCGGCATTCACTGAATTCAGGTTGTAGGTTCCGCCGCTTACCGCCCAAGTCCCAGCATAGCGGGCCCACCCGTTGTCATTCGCCGAGAAATCATTGCTGTACGTGCCGCTGAGCGTCCCGAACCGCACCTGGACATTATGCCCGCCGACACTCCGGTCCACCGAATTCACGAAGGCAATCTCATTCGCTCCCGTCTGGTACATCGCCGTCCACCATGAATTTCCGAATGCCGGAATATCATTATCCACCCAGTTGTTCCCGTAATCGTTGCTCAGGGACAGCACGTTGGAATTGGAGCTGAGCAGGAGACGCCCGTCTGCCAAGGACAGGATGTATGGTCCGCCTTGCTGGTTCGTGGAGACTTGGGTGCCGATGCCGCTGGACCAGGTTTTGCCGTCAGCACTTTTTTTGGTGAAAATTCTGCAGCTCTGCGTCCCGCACACCTCAAAGGCTACAATATACTGCCCGTTCGCCATCTTGGTCCAGACCGGCATCCCCGGACGCGCGCCTGAATTGGAGGGGTCCCATGCGACATAGATTTCATTCCCCCAGCTGGCTCCCCCGTTGGTGGAGATCTTCTGGGAGATGATCTGGCTGTACGACGGATTCTCCGTCACATGCTTCTCGCTTGCATACATCACGGCGACCGAGCCGTCATTCAGGAGCTGCATATGCGGCTCGTACACGCCTTTGTCGGGATTCCCGAGCGCGCCGGGAGCTCCGTTGTTCTCGTCGATGGTGCTGAGGAAGCTCCAGTTCGCGCCTCCATTCACGCTTTTATACACTCTGAGCTTGTACGATTCCTGCCAGCGAACAGACCGCATCGCCAGCAGAATCTCGCCATTCGCCAGCTGGATGAGCTGCCCGTTGTCCAGGTCACGCCCATCCTCCCATAGGGTGGACATCAGCGACCAGGTGCGGCAGTTGTCGGTGCTGCGGAAGACCTGCAGCCGGGTCCCGCCCCAGGAGACCTTGGTATAGCCGTTGTTGTCGTAGATGGCGGCGACGGCCAGCCAGTCTCCGTTCGCCAGCTTGATCATCCGCGCATATTCCGCGCCGAAGGTTCCGGGTCTTAAGCCCCGGGCATCGGGACCGGCATCGGTGAACGTGTTGATATTGGTAATGGTGGAGGAACTCCCCCACACCACCGGTCCATTCGCGGCAAACACCGGGATAGCGGCAAAAATCAGCAGCAGACACAGGGAAGCAGACAGCGAGGTAAACACTTTTTTTAACACATAAGCCCCTCCTCTTAATCTTGAATAGGTGTAGCCTGTTGAACGCACTTATATGTAAGTGCTTTCACCAAAGATTCTAAAGGGCTTCCCGTGGTCGTAGAACCGATAATTCACCGCTATTTAGGTCACAATGTTACGATTATTCCCTCGCCTGCCGGTTGATCTTACGAATCTCGTCCAGCGGAATCTTCGGTGTCCGGTCTGCCGTAAGTAGCCCATTCACTTCCTGCTGCACATCCGTAACCTGAGTATAGCAATAACCGCAGATGTAAGGTGTATCCTTGATCGCCTGCGTGATGCTGCGGAACCGTTCAATGAAGGCTTCCGTGCTGCTGACCTGCTCCCCATAGCCCCATCCCTCGCCGGTGTTGAAGGCAATGCCCCCGAATTCACTGACTATGACAGGCTGACCCCGGTATTCGTAGCCCTTGGCCATCGCGTATTTCCAGTTATTGAACGAGGAGCTCCCGCCAAGTACACTGCCGGAGTCTGCATAACGCGCAAGCAGCGCAGCTCCGCTCTCCTCATAGTCATGCAAGGTAATAATATCGCTGATCGTATGCTCCCAGCCGTCATTGACAATCACCGGACGGTCCGGGTCCATCGCCTTAGTAAGATGATAGATGCCCTCAGTGAATTGCTGCTGCCGCTTATTCGTGTAGACCTGCGGAATACCCCAGGATTCGTTAAAAGGCACCCAGGTAATCACTGAGGGATGATTATATTGCTGCCGGACAATCTCGGTCCATTCCTTCGTGAACTGCTCCACGGCCTCATCATTGAACTCATAGGTGGCCGCCATCTCCGACCAGACCAGCAGTCCCTTCACATCACACCAGTACAGAAAGCGCGCATCTTCAATCTTCATATGCTTGCGTACCCCGTTGTAGCCCATCGCGAGAATCGCATCAATGTCAGCAATCAGCGCCTCCTCCGAAGGCGGGGTCAAATTGCTGTCCGGCCAATAGCCCTGGTCCAGAATCAGCTTCTGGTACACTGGCGTATTGTTGAGCAGCACCTTGCCTTGTTCGATGGAGATTTTGCGGAGTCCGAAGTAGGAGTAGACCTGGTCGATCACCTTGTCCCCTTCGTACAGAACGAACTCCACCTCATACAGCACCGGCGAAGCGGGCGACCAGGACTGGAGCTTCCACGGGCCATTCACTTCATGGGTCAGCTCTACATCCAGCTGCTGCCAAGACCGGTCTATATGCAGCGAGACCTGCTTGAAGGTCTTCTCCTGCGTGCTGATCCGGGTCTCCAGCCGGAGATTCGGGGCTGCCACCTGAGCCTCGTATTCGAAGCGGACTGAGCGGTTATCGAGGTCCGGAGTAATTTTGACAGACTTAAGATACGAAGGGGATACATACTCCAGCCACACACTCTGCCAGATTCCCGTGGTCTGCACATAGAAGCACTCGAAATTCTCATCCACCCAGCGCTGCTTGCCCCGTGGTTGTGTACAGCTCTGGCTATCCTCTGCCTTGACGGTCAGACGGTTCAGCGCTCCGGCACCTGTGTTCAGATAATCTGTGATATCCAGTGTAAAAGCCGCGTACCCGCCTTGGTGCCCCCCGGCATAGCTGCCGTTCACCCACACCTTCGCGATATGATCCACCGCCTGGAAATTCAGCAGCACCCGCTTGTTGCCCAAGGTGTCAGGTAGTTGTACCTCCCGCTCATACCATACATACGGATGGAACGTGGTCTCGCCGATTCCACTCGCCACCGTCTCATACGTGAACGGAACCTGAATCTTCAGATCGCCGTGCAGCTCCTCATGCCATCTCTCCCGCTCCCCCATGTTGTCATCGTCATACCGGAAATCCCATTCCCCGTTCAGGCTCTGCCAGGCGTCACGGACGAACTGCGGCCGAGGATAATCCTTGATATAGTGCCGGGTTGTCATTATAATGCGCACACTCCTTAATAACAATATTTTTGTTTTAATACAATAAATATGTATCAATTATTGCAGAATCCGCTGAAATGTCAATGGTGACGCCAAAAAGAACCTTCGCCGTAAGCAGCAGGTTCTTTTCCGCAAATAAAATCTTACATTCACCTTACTTCTAGACTAAGGCTCCACACTATAAAAAATCTTCATCACCAGATCCTGCTCATAATCGCCGAATTTTTTGCCGAACAGGTTCATGCCGCCCTTGAAGACCGCATTCTCCTTCACACCCAGCCGCAGATCCACGTGGTTCTGGCCGGTGAGGTTCAGCTGCTCCAGATTAACAGCAGATAGCTCCTGATGGTCGATAGTGCTGCGGGTATTATCTACGCTCCAGGTCTTGAGTGCGCCGAACTGGGTTCCCGTATCAATCCACCACGAGGGATTCAGCTTCCCGCGTCTGCCGCCGAAGTCGCCGGGCGAGGTCCAGGTTCCCACCTCCACCTGGTTAATCCACAGTGTGATATCCGAAGGCCAGTCATTCTCGTAATTCGGTGCCTCTGAGCAGATCTCCATGGAGAACTGAATCCGGTGAAGCACCGCTCCTTGTGGAATTTCCAGCGGATAGCGGTATTCGAGATACCCTTTGCGCAGCCAGAGCAGCTGGGCTTGTACCCTGTCCGGATGGAAAAATCCCGCCGGTGAATCCTCCGTTATAATCGGACCGTTCTCACTGACCATCCCGCAGGTAGGCGCCACTTCACAGGCTGTAAAATTGCCGATCGGCATGGAGATCTCATAGCAATATTCGCCTTGACCGGCTTGCAGGCGGCGCTGCGGGGCATTGATCGTGATCTTGATATCATCATAGATCCGGCTGCATACCTTCATCGCCCCGCGTGAAGCAGGCAGCAGCTCGGTCTCAATCAGCCCTGCCTGCTCCAGCACCTTCACATTGGAAGCTGCCGTAGATACCGGAATCTCCAGCGCCTCCGCCAGCTCCGCCACATTCATTCTACGGCTGTTAAGCAGCGCCAGCATTCTGAGCCTAAGCTCCGTAGACAACGCATGTGTCACCTTCACCAGCTTATCCGCATGCTCCATGGATAACTCCAGCATATCGTTCACCCCTGTTCAGCGTTATCCAGCAGCACAACCTGATCACCGAGCCGGACCTCTCCCGGAGTGATGACGGAAGCGTAGACGCCGAACTGCTGTTTAAGCTCTTTATATACTTGCTTCAGCAGCGAACTGTCCCGTTCCAGGGTATCCGGGTCGGTCGTAATCATCACACAGCGCTCACAATAGCTATCCACTTGCAGCACTGCACTGCCTATCGACAGACGGCGGCCGAGCCACTCATCCTCCCCGAGCGAGTCCTCACTCACTTCCACGAGGAAGTTGCCCCGGAAGCGGCGCTGGTCAATTGGCTTGCCCCACATCGCCTCCAGCTTCTTCAAGCTCTTATCGGTCACCAGCAGAATACTTGCCCCATCTACCGATAATAGCTCCGGGTACTGCTCCTCCGGGTGTGGTGCCTTGAACGCAGACATCGTAATTTCGGTAGAGGTCAAACTCTGTATTTCGTCCAGCAGCTCCTGGTCCCAGCCGAACACCCGGCCATCCCCAGCCGTTACACGGACATCTTCCCCCGTATACTCCGCCTTATAGGACATCATCTTCGGAATCTTCCGGGCAGTGATATACTGGGACCAGTCTTTTTTGGTCATATCATAAAAGGAACAATACCGGTCCCCCTCCACTCCGTAAGATACAACCTTACAGGCCTCCAGTGCCTCCCCCGCAAAGGATTTCACCGGATAACGGTTAATCGATTTAATCTCCCCAACTGTAACTGACACGCCCCCACCTCTTCTGTCTATAGTCTGAAATTTCCTCCTTATTATACCATTATCGCTGCCTGTTTTGCGTAAGACAAGAGCTGAGCACTTTTGGATGAATTCAGCAGTAGTATAATCCTCTAAAAAGAAAAAGGACAGCCCCAAGGCTATCCTCATCATTACATATCTTTACAGTGACTCCCGGATTACCCGCTTGTAATACAGGACGGACAGGATGCCGAAGATCGAATACAGCACGGTATAGACCCCCATAACGACGAACATCGGAGTCAGCATTTCGGTCCCGAAGAAGAACCAGCCGGATTTCACCGCAAAGTAACTGTGGCACAGCCCGACAATCAGCGGAATACCGAAATTGAACAGCTGCTTGAACTGGATGCCGCGCAGGAGATCCCCTTGGGTGAAGCCCAGCTTGCGCAGGATCGTATATCCCTCCCGCTCCTCCTCGCTCTCATCCATCTGCTTGAAATAGAGAATACAGCCGGAGGTGATCAGGAACGTCAGGCCCAGGAAGCCGACAATGAACATAATGAGGCCCATATTGGTCCGCTGGTTGAACTCAAATTCATATTGCGAGAAGCTTTGCAGCTCCGGCTTCTGCTGCTTATAAATCTCATAAGCCTGCTTGGCCTGCGAGGACCCGGTAAGATTAATACCGTAATAGATTCCTTCGCCGCTCACTCTTTTTTGCTCATCCGGATCTTTATGCTGAAGCAATTCCTGGAAGACTGAATCATCCACCACGAACACCCCCAGAACACCTCCGCCAAAATAATACGGCAGAACAGTCTCCTCTGACAATCCTGCGAGCTGCTGCTTCATAACACCATCCTTGGTGGAGAAGGCGAGTTCCCCCTTGTTCTTGAGCTGATGCATGGTTTGCTTCGTAGTCGTATACCCCATAATCCGTACCTCACCCGGCTGCAAATCCATGTTTTTCAGACTGCTCTCACTAATCACGGTAGCCAATAGACTGGTGTCATTGTTGGAGAATTTTTTAGTATCCAGGACCTCCTTAAGATCCACCTCTACCTGCACCGTTGGAATCTCCAGAGTGGTATAACCTATGCCGGCCTTGTCGAGCGCCTCCCGGAATCCGGCCTCATCCGCCTTCTGAAGGAAGCCGTAATCATGCGGCGAGCTCTCGCGCGCGGAGGACTCCACCGAATAATATGAGATATAGCTCAGAGAGAGCAGGCCGATCGCCAGCGCGGATACCGTGGTGATGACCGTCAGCAGCAGGGCATTCGATTTCATCCGGAACATAATAGAAGAGAGCGATAATACCTCCCGAATGGACAGGTAGCCCTTCTTCCTGCGGCGGATGAGATTGAAGAGGAAGCTGACCGAGCCTTTGTAGAACAGATAAGTCCCGATAATCACCAGTGCGAGGATAGCAATCATCGCATACATCAATCCGCCCATGCCCGTGAATTTGCCGCTGAACAGCTCCCCGGAGATATAGTATCCTCCACAGATACTGATCATCCCGAGCAGGCCAATCACAACCTCCCACAGCGACATTCTCTGAATGCGCGTCTGGGAGGTGGCCGTAGCCTTGAATAGCGAAAGAATGCTCTGGGCCCGGATGAAGGTGTAATTCATAATCATAATCAGCACGTACACGGCGGCAAAAACCAGCACCGTCCGCTGCAAAGCCTCGGGGGAAAAGCGCAAGGCCGCCAGCTGTTCGACCTCCAGGATTTTGAACAGAATCATCAGGATCAGCCGCGACATCACGAACCCTGCACCGATCCCCGCAAACATCGATCCGAAATATAGAATCAAATTCTCGGCGCTCAGCAGCACGAAGATTCTGCTCTTGGTCAGCCCGATCAGCTGAAACAGCCCGATCTCCTTACTGCGGCGCTTGATGAAGATAGTGTTCGCATACAGCAGGAAGATGGCCACAATCGCAACCAGCAGCACTGAGGACGCGCCAATGGCTGCCCCGCCTTTGATTGAACCGCTGACCTCGTGCATGGCCGGGTCGAACTGCAGCGTCACGAAGGAGAAATACAGGGCCACACTGAAAATAAGAGCAAAAACGTAGAGATAATAGTTCTTAATGTTCTTTTTGAGGTTCCGCAGGATAATATAATTCAGACTCATTGTGTGACACCGCCAAGTACGCCCTGGGTGCTGATAATATCACCCAAGAAGGATTGCCGCGATTCCTCCCCCTTGTTCAGCTGGGTGTAGATTTGCCCATCCCGGATGAACACCACGCGGCTGCAGTAGCTGGCGGCCACGGCATCATGCGTAACCATGACAATGGTAGCTTCACGCTTGCTGTTCATGGCAGCCAGCTTGTTCAGCAGATCGGACGCAGATTTGGAATCCAAGGCTCCCGTCGGCTCATCGGCAAAAATAATACTCGGATCATGCACGAACGCCCGTGCCGCAGAGGTACGCTGCTTCTGCCCGCCTGAGATTTCCGCCGGATATTTATCCTTCAGCTCATAGATTCCCAGCTCGCCCGCTACCTGGTCGAATTTCTGGTGCGCCTCCTTCTTGGACATGCCTGTAATCGATAGCGGCAGCATGATATTCTCCTTGACGGTCAGCGTGTCGAGCAGATTATAATCCTGGAAGATGAACCCGAGGTGATGTTTGCGGAACTCGGCAAGCTGCTTCTCCTTCATCCCCGTGAATTCCTTGCCCTCAATTTCAATCGTGCCTTTGCTTACCCGGTCAATCGAAGAGAGAACGTTCAGAAGCGTCGTTTTACCTGAACCGGAAGGTCCCATGATTCCTACGAACTCGCCCTTGTCCACCTGAAGATCAATACCGCTCAGGACTTCCTGTTTATTGAATTTGTTGCCATAAGTTTTATAGATTTTGTTAGCTTGCATGATAAGCATCTGTTCCCCACTCCTTTTCTATAGCTCTATCATAAGCGGGTGGATGATCATTTTCCTGCTATTCGCCGAACAAATGGAACAGGCATGTGACACTATTGTCACATGCCTGTTAGCCGCTGAAAGTCATTCTCCCTTGGAAAAGTTAGCGTAAACACACTCCCCTGCCCAAGCACGGAAGCAGCGTGAAGTCTGATCTGCAGCGGCTCCGCAACCTGCCGGGTCAGATACAGCCCCATGCCGGTGGCTGCCCCCTCCTGGCGGAAGCGCGATGAGGTGAAGCCCCTATCATAGATGCGCGGCAGATCCCTGGGATCTATCCCCTGTCCGCTGTCTTCAATGACAAGCACGACATGGCCGCCCTCTTCTCGGCTCCGGATGAGGATATCGGAGGCTTCGCTGTATTTCACGGCATTGGTCAGGAGCTGTCTGAGCATGAAGGCCAGCCATTTGCCGTCTGTCAGCACGGTCTCAGCATCAAGCTCTACGTCGAACCCGATGCGTTTGGAGATGCACCAGGATTTCAGTGCCCGGATCTCCTTATTAAGGATAGGGGCAAGACTGACCTTTTCAATGAACAGATCATTACGGATGAAGGGAATCCGCTTCTGATGCAGCTGCTGGTCGAGCAGATGGTGAATCCGCAGCCATTCGTACATCATCTGTCTTTGCAGGGTCTCGTCCGGCAGGCGCTCTATCATGAGCTGCATGGCAGTCAGCGGGGTCTTGACCTCATGTATCCAGGCCAGCAGCTCGTCCTTCTCCGATTCCAGCAGCTGGACATTCATGAAGGATTCGCGCTTGTAGCGGTCTGTCTGGGCGCTTACCGCCTCATGGACCAGCCGCTCCATCGGACTACCGGGATCGAGGACCGCCTGCAGCTCATAGATCTGATCCCAGGAGGCAAGGCTCTTATAGAACCGGGTCTCCCGGGAATAGCGCAGGAAGACGAAGGCCAGACAGAGCAGCGTATTCAGCAGTACAATGTATAGGACTGGCAGCAGCGGTATGGCAGAATCAATATAGGCCACGAATATAATAATCAGTTGGAGGGCGGCCAGCAGGAGCAGCCAGCTCCGCTTCTCGGTGATATATTTCCTTATCATTCTGCCGCCTCTTCAGTCGCCATATACCCTTGCCCCACCTTAGTCTCTATGTAGGCATCCAGACCGAGCGGCTCCAGCTTCTTGCGCAGCCGGTTCACGTTCACAGTCAGCGTATTATCGCTGACAAAATGCTCGTTGTCCCATAGGCTGGTGATGATCTCCTCACGTTCCACAATACTGTTCTTGCGCTCCAGCAGGATTTTGAGAATCATCATCTCATTCTTGGTCAGCAGGGCCGCTCCCCCGCTGCCCGTGACCGTATTCTTCACGAACTCAATCGCCGCTCCGCGCCAGGTCTTCAGCTCCGTGCCTTCCTTGGCGTAATTATAGACCCGGCGTAGGGTAGCCTGAATCTTGGCAATCAGCACCTCGAAATGGAACGGCTTCTGAATGAAATCATCGGCTCCAAGCTGCATCGACATCACCATATCGCTAGGATGGTCCCTGGAGGAGAGGAAAATAATCGGCACCTTGGAGTGGCTGCGCAGAATCCGGCACCAGTGGAAGCCGTCGAACTGCGGCAGCTGGATATCAATCACTACCAGGTCGGGCTTTACCTCCGAGAACTCCTGCAGTACCTTACCGAAATTTGTAATCCCGTACACCTCATAGGACCATTGGGCAAGCCTCTCCCTGATCTCCCCGAACAGGGTGATATCATCTTCGATTAGCATTATTTTGAACACAAAGGACTCTCCTTCAGCAGGAATACTATCGGTCTATTATACTTCACATCGCTGAATTGACAAAGGTTGGAACATGTCCCGGCTCTCCCAGCCACTTCACCACTGTTCGACCGTCAACCGTTCAATCAGGTTCAGCGGAATCTCTTTATGGGTCAGACCTTCGCCACCTGATCACTGGTGACAAGCATCGCCGCCGGAGGGTCCTGCATCTCCAGAATCCGCTACATTCGTAGAATCTGATTTGATAGTGTGTGTATCTGAAATAATTCACTTCATTCGCTACTTCAGCGCAGTCATTTTTCTTATTATAAAACTTTCCTAAGCCAAGTGACGTATTAGTTATTAACGGCTGAAACTTTGAATATACAGGGGAGCTGATGATCATCGGAACTTTTGATGGAATTATTATCTTGCTGTTCGGAATCGGAATCAATGTGTTTGGACTATATGTCCGCCGGAATCCCACCTTCACCTGGCAGGCGAGTGAGAGCTGGAAAACGAAGGGCGACGGGGAGCCTAGTGACGCCTATATCAGCTCCATGCGCTTCAGAGGGGCAGTTGCCCTATGGATCGGATCCTTCGTTATGGTAATGGGGATATTGAACCTGTTGTAGCACTCCCTTATAACGGAGCAGCTTCGTCAGACATTTCCTGCCTGATTTAGTAAAGGGACTGTCTCAAAAGTAGTTTTTCTACGAGTAGAGACAGCCGCTAAGTCAGCGTAGCATAGCGCCTCCTTCTTGGGGTTCCAGTTCAACCTGGACAATCGTTTCCGCCCCCTTCGCCCCTCCCGGTTCATTTCATTCTTCCATAATATCAAAGGATAACCATTCAAAAGATCAACATCCACACATAACTTATTCTTTACAAATTCTCGAATATGGATTACTTTAACATTAAGTAAATACTGAATGTTGCTGAATATCAAATAACATTTAGTATTATAACTAAAACATTGTAAAATGGAGGAACTGATGAATCACTCTTTACAGGAGACATTACAGAAAAATATCCGTTTTGCTTACAACGAGGCTATTGAGTTCATGGTTTCCATGGGAATGCTGGCCTGCGAAGACCAGCTGGCAGCTCTGGCAGAGGATTATAAGATCGAAATCGATGAGCTGCTGGAAGCCTATTTCGATGAGGCGCGCAAACGATTGTCACCTCACTACACCCGCGAGCTGATGTTTTTTTTCGGCCATAACTTCTTTCATCTTGCACTGGATTTCCCTTTGTATGAATCGATCTGCTCTTACCCGGAAGCGCAGACTGTAGAGGAATGGCTCAAGCGGCTGGAGAACAGCCCTGCAGAGCATATCGTTTCAGAGATGGTCTATGGCGTCTACAACGATAATATGGAAGCTTTATTGAATGGTAACGAATGGGAGCTGGTCAAAAAGGATCTCAAGAAGCTCATGGAGCTTGTGGCCGATACAAAACCTCAGCCTGAGGTTGCAGAGGCTCATGCACCGCTGCTTGAATGCCTGGCTTATCCGCAAGAGACCAAGCTGCGCTATATACAGCTTCTGCGACAATTCCATCAGGATGTTTTCATTCACTGGAAAGACCGGATTCACGCGATCTCTGAACAGGCAGCCCTCCGGTATGAAGCCCAATTCCGCAGCAATCCGGAGGCGTTCATTCGTGAAGTCCACAAGAATGAGCCTGCGCTATTTGACTTTCCGGCCACCTTCCATGTCAGCTTCGTCTCACAGGTGGGCAATGCCTTCTATAATTTCCATACAGAAGCCGGGCGGGTAGGATGGGTCATCTTCGGCATACACAACGAGCGCGTATATGGACCTGTCGCCGACCGGCAGAAGACCGAGTTGTTCCTCAAGGCTTTCTCGGATAAACGGCGGCTGGATTTGCTGCTTCTGCTTAAGCAGCGTCCACACTATGGCAAGGAAATCGCCACTGCGCTCGGTATCACACAGGCTGCTGTCAATTATCATTCCAACTTTCTCTTCTTCCTGGATTTGCTCGATATCGAGCGGGTAGATCATCGCCTGTATTATGTGCTTAGAACAGAGACTTTGCGCAATCTGCTAGCTCTAACGGCAAAAGTTATGCTTGATGAAGACCAATTCATGAGTTGATGACTGGAGGGTTCTCCTTGAACAGAATCACAAATAGCTTAGCATTGCCAGGGGAAGAACAGCCCATCGGTCCCAAGAGTACATTTATCCGATTGCTAAAACTCGGTAAGCCTTATACAGGCTGGTACATCATTCTGTGTGGGCTCGCAGCGGTCATTTCGCTCACCACCGTAGGTTTGGCTGAAACGCTGCGGCGGATTATCAATGCGGCTACAAGCCATGATACCTCTGGGCTGGCAGCCGGGATGATCTTTGCTGCGGTCATTGTTGTTACCGATGCCGGAGTGCACTTTCTGAATACCTATCTCTCAGGGCTGCTTGAGATCAAATCCACCTCAAAGCTTCAGATCTCTATGCTGAGTAGAATGCTCAAATTACAAATGAAAGATTTGGACCGCTATCATTCAGCTGATCTGATCAGCCGGATGAACGACTCGGCTCCAGCCGCCCAGCAGGGAATTAACCGGAAGACCATTGATCTGA
Source organism: Paenibacillus sp. FSL R7-277 (assembly GCF_000517965.1). NCBI lineage: Bacteria > Bacillati > Bacillota > Bacilli > Caryophanales > Paenibacillaceae > Paenibacillus > Paenibacillus sp. FSL R7-277. The sequence goes on along the minus strand of NZ_ASPX01000121.1, from coordinate 35,988 downwards.
TCAGCAATCTGCTGCAAATTGCATTTCTCCTCACTTATCTTCTGTCTTTGCAGTTTGCTCTGACCTTGGGGACGATTCTTATCTGTTCACTGGTCCCGCTGGTCATGCTTCCCTTCACCTCCCGGCTCCGCACGATGAATGAGCAGCGCCAGAGTATTGAGAGCGCCCAGCAGGCATTTGTTCAGGATTCGGTACAGGGTGCCGAAGTCGTGCGCGCCTTCTCCCTTGCTCCCCGTCTACTCGGGCAGTTCAACCGCAGAGTCCGGCAATTTAACAACGTTCACCTGCCCGTCTCACGGATAGAGGCTGTAGGTTACAATATGCCGTTGGCTGTTATTCTGGGCGGATTACTGTACGTTCTCTCCTATGGCGGTTACTTGGTCATCGGCGGCCGGCTGGATGTAGGTGCCGTTGCCGCGTTTCTGATCTGCTTCGAGCAAATCTCGAATCCGGTGTCGAAGCTTGCTAACCTGTGGACAGAACTACAGTCATCATTGGCACAAGGGAAACGTTTATTTGAGATAATGGATTTATCTGAAGAAGACGGCAATTCCGCTTGTCTTAAGACGGCAGGAGTGCAGGATGAAGCATGGACTGAGGGTATCCATCAGACCGTTGCCGGACAGCAGCCGCTTACTTTCAGCAATGTCAGCTTTCGCTATGGACAAACGAAGGTGCTAACGGATGTTCATCTACGGATTGAGCCAGGTAAGGTTACCGCCTTCGCCGGAGCCAGCGGGAGCGGCAAGAGCACAATTCTTCAGCTTATGCTTGCCACTTATGTGCCTGATGGAGGAAGCATACATCATGGCAGTGTGCCCTTACAGACCATTCCGCCGCGTAGCTGGCGCAACCGTATTGCCTATGTATCCCAGGAGCCTTATCTGTTCTCTGCAACACTATACGAGAATATTGCCTGGGGTCGGCCGGAAGCCTCCCGTGAAGAGGTGATAGCCGCCGCACAGAATGCGGGCATCCATGAATACATTATGCGGACTCCCATGCAGTATGAGACGGTCATCGGAGAAAGAGGGCTCACGCTATCGGGAGGTGAACGCCAGCGGCTCTCTATTGCCCGGGCTTTCGTCCGCGATCCGGGACTGCTGCTGCTGGATGAGCCTACCGCTGCACTTGATAGCCATAATGAGGAGATTGTCCAACATGCATTGCGCGTGCTGATGACGAACCGGACAACGGTTGTGGTCGCCCACCGGTTATCAACTATCAGGCATGCGGATCATATTTGCTTCATGGAAGCCGGAGCCATTGCTGAACAAGGGACACATGGGGAGTTGATGGCTCTGCAAGGCAAATATCACGCTATGGCCCAGGCAGGCGTCCAGACAGAGGCTACCGCCGGAGGAGGAATATCTAATGAATATTAACTCTTCTTCATCCGGCCGAATTCAGCTCCGAGTAGCCCTCAAGCGGCTGCTTCCTTATGTGAAGCCATACAGGCTCGGCTTCCTGGCAGCTATAATGCTGCTAATGGCTAGGCTTGCCCTGGATGTCGGGTTTGCTACGATTCAGCAGGTTTTCATTGATACAATTAACAGTACCAATATGCAGTCACTGACACGGATAACCCTAATTTGTTCAGTGGCCTGCTGTGTGATCATTCTCTGTCTTATGCTGCAGCATTATCTCCGCTTCACCGTGCACAGCCGGATCGCCTGGGATTTCCGGACGAAGCTGTTTGATACCAGCCACCGGCTGACTTTCCGCCAGCTGGAAGCCATGCATTCCGGAGATTTGACCTCACGCAACACGAAGGATGCTGGAGCTGCCATGGGAATGATTAGCAGTCTGGTCTACGATTTGGGTTATAATCTGCTGCTCTGCCTGGTTGCATTTCTGTATCTGGCCAACATGGATGTCTGGCTTGCACTCCTTGCGCTGGGCACGGGACCTGTAGTATTTCTGTCCGGGCGTTTCTTTGACCGCAGACTCCGCAAGCTGTTCACCCAAATCTATGCCCAGGAGGCTCTGTTACGGGGAATTCTGCAGGAGACCCTCCAAGGAATGAAGGTCATCCGTTCGTTTTCACTGGAGGATACGCTGCTGAGCAGGTACGCGGCTGAACGAGGGAAGCTGAACCGGCTGCAGCAGCAAAGAACCCTGCTTAACGCTCTGCTCTGGCATTCTTCTGCATTCATCAACAATGTTGTTATGATTGCCTGCGCTGTTCTAATTGCAAGATCAGCAATACGGGGGGAGACCTCGGCGGGAGAAGTGCTTGCCTTCATTATCCTGATGGGACGTGTTCAGTGGCCGTTTGTCCAAATGTCGCAGACCTGGGGCGCGGTACAGGAATCGCTCGGTGCGGCTGATCGTGTATTTGAAATTCTTGATGCTCCCCTGGAAGGAACAACCTCTGGTTACAGGGACCGCTCCTCTTCCCCGGGAGCAGCAGCCTCTGCCTCTGCCGAAGCTGCCGCATTGAGCATACAAGGGCTGCACTACAGCTTCGCAGGACCTCGGTCCAAGGAGGAGGCCGGCTTGTCAGGGATTAATCTCCAGCTCCAATATGGCGAGACCGTTGCTGTTGTCGGACCCAGCGGCTCGGGCAAGACGACACTTGTGCGTTTATGCTGCGGACTCTACGAACCGGAGGCCGGCAGCATTACCGTATGCGGCAATTCCGTACACGATCAGCTAGAAGCTGCCCGGCGGATGATCTCTTACGTGCCACAGAATCCCTACTTATTCTCCGGCAGCATCCGGGAGAATATTGCGTTCAGTGCTGATCATGCCAGCGATGAAGCAATCAGGGAAGCTGCCCGGCTGGCAGGTGCAGATGAATTCATTATGTATCTGCCCGAAGGATACGACACATTGATCGGTGAACACGGATCTACTCTATCAGGCGGTCAACGGCAGCGCCTTGCCATCGCCAGAGCCTTTCTGCGTAATGCGCCGCTCTTGCTGCTGGATGAAGCGACCTCGGCACTTGATAACGAGTCCGAACGGCTGGTTCAGCAATCGCTAGATCTGCTGATGAAAGACAGGACCACCCTCGTGATAGCCCACCGCCTGTCAACAGTGCGGGAAGCCTCACGTATCATTGTCCTGGATCATGGCACCATTGTAGAACAGGGTACACATGATGAACTCCTGAAGCAAGACGGACTTTATGCTGATTTGCACCATATACAGTTCAGCACAGCACCGGTTGATGACCTGCAAGCTGTACCTTATGCGAAATCATTTGCTTCTGCATTAAAAGTATAAATCCAGGAACGAATCCTATTACAAATGAAGACTCCGGCAGTCCGTGCAGGCACGACAGCCGGAGTCTTCGTCCGCTTTTCATACAACTTATGATGTGTTGTATGCGGTTGACTACAAGGTGACCGGTTATCTGTCTACCTCCACTCTTATTTCATTTACCGGGCGGTATCGACCCGCTGTCTCTGGCGTCTGTTATGATTTTGGAGGCGACTACTTCCCCTGCCTTATCCAATCCTTCAATCTCGAACGGAACGCCCGCCGTCGCCGCTTGAAAAGCAAACCAAATTGTCCGGCCCTGCGCCGTCTGAATGAGCTTTGCCTCGGACTTATCGGTCCCGGTCTGCTTTTGCTGAACGATAATCTGCTGAATGGACGGGTCCAGCACCTCACCGAACACCATAGGAAACGGAGTGGAGATTTGCTCCAGCTCAGGCAGCCTCATATAATTCATTGCCGACACGGTAGGGTCTCCGTCCATCCCGTAGCCCGCCCCCCAGACCCACTTCCAGCCGATCCAGGTTTTGCGGACATATTCGACTTGAAGATTGCTGCGGTCCTGATCGCCCGAACGGGTGAGAAAAACAAGCTTCCCCCTGCCAACAGTCTCCTCATGTACCACCGTCATGGAATCAGACTCACGGAATAACCGCACGGCCTCCTCTGGACTTGAGCCCAGGGGAATCTGGAGCGACTGATTCATTCCCAATGAGCGGGACATCCGCTGGTCCGACCACCCGCCGGGTCTTTCATACATATATAACAATAAATAGAGTACCGCTACAGAAGCCAGAATCACTCCCGCAGCCATCCCCCATCTCCGTGTAGTTTTCATGAGTGCATCTCCCGTCCCGATTGTTTGCGCTTACAACAGCTTCCATTTAACTATAGATGATTTCGGTCCAGATTACAAAATCCCCCCATAACATATAAAAAGCCTGTAGCGCAAGCCCCTCCGGGACCCTGTCTACAGGCTGTATTTCATTATAGTAATTGAATGGATTCCAATATACTTATTTTATTTTACTTCAGTAGCTCCGGTAACTTTACCTTCAAGCACAGCGGTTGCCTTCACATCTTCGCTGGAGAAGTACAGGTTGCCGTCGATTGTAGCATCCTTATACAGGTTGAAGCCGTTAGCTTCTACATATACATCACCTTTGATCGTACCGCCTTGAACGCGGAAGTTCTCGCTCTGTACAGTTACTTTTGGTGCTGTAAGGGTGTAAGTAGCTGTAACTTTGTGGTCTGCATCCTGTGCGTACAGGGCCAGCTTACGATAGATTGGCTTAGCTGTATCGTTCTTGTCGTGGAATTCGCCTGCTACCACTACATCCTTATCCACTGTCAGATCATTCAGCACAGCAACGATCCAGGTTCCCTTGTCGCTTACTGCATTAATGAAAGAATCAGCCTGGTTCACGATCGAAGCGGAGGTTTTTGCATCTACCTGTTCTGTTGCTGGTGCAGTTGTCGCTGCCGCCCCTTTGTCTGCATTGTTTTTATCCGATCCACAACCCGACAACAAAGCTACTGATACCCCTGCTACTACTAATACTTTAAATAATTTCATTTTAATTCCCCCTGTTTCTTTAAGTTAACTTTATTATATATTAAAATTTTATGAATACAACGTGATAATTTTCACGAATTTGTGTCTTTTTTCACAAACATTCATATTTACTCTCTCAACGTATCCTCCCACTCCTCTCTAAGCAGCCCCATCCGGATAGAATCATAGTATATTCCGCCCTCTACTTCTATTACCCAATTGTTCCCACGGCCAATAATTTCGGCTCGCTTCCCGTAATACGTCTCCCATGTAATTCGTTTGTGCTCATAATAAGGCGCATCCCATTTCTTCCATTCCGGCTCTTCCTCTTTATAAGCGAGCTCCCACAGCCTGGGCAGATCCCCTTCAGCTATTGGGCGAATCTGCAGTTCATGATCCTGAATCATAGAATCCCTCCGGAACAGTTAATATATTGCCAACTAATCTTATAATAACTGACTAGAGGAAGCCCCGGCTGGTAATAAATGTGTATAAACAAATTGGACTTCCCGGCGTCAGATTGAGATAATACAGGGGAATTCATCAAGCGAGTATACAGACATTCAAGTGATAGTTGTATATATAGAAAGGAAAATCCCAATGAACCTATCCACCCTATCAGCCGCGCTTGCGCCGCTGAATCTGCGGAGCTGTCTGATTCAGCAGCAAGGCAGGCTGATCTTCGAGCATTATAGAGATCAGCGCACGGCCTCAGAGCTGGCGAAGATCAACTCCTGCACCAAGAGCATCCTCTCTGCGCTGATCTGCATCGCCATGGACCAGGGGCTGCTGCCCGGCCCTTCGGCTCCGCTCAGCAGCTTCTTCCCGCAAGTCCTGCGCGATAAGGACGCACGGAAGCGGAACATTACGCTCGAACAGCTGCTGACTATGTCCGCAGGCTTCCGCTGGACGGAGTTCGGCGGGGCCAATTCCTTCCCGAAGATGACCCGCACCCCGCACTGGGTGAATTATGTGCTGGAGCAACCGCTCGCAGATGAGCCGGGCACCCGGATGGAATACAATTCGGGAATCTCGCAGTTACTGTCTTCGATTCTGGTACAAGCCACAGGACAGAACACAGCCAGCTATGCCGAACAGGTTCTCTTCGGACCGCTCGGCATCCGGGACTATGACTGGGAATCGGACCCCCAGGGCATCCATACCGGCGGCTTCGGTCTGAAGCTGCGGCCTGTAGACCTGCTGAACTTCGGACAGCTCTATTTGCAGCAGGGGATATGGAAGGATTCGCAGATTATCTCCGGCAGTCGGGCTGTACATTCGGTACAGCCAGTCATGCACACGGAGCCTCCCCGCCACGGCGGATACGGCTGGCATTGGTGGACAGATGCCCTGTCCTGCAGCTCAGCAACCGGAGAATCCAGTCTGGTGGACTACTATTACGCCCGCGGGTATGCCGGACAATTCATATATGTAGTGCCGGAGCTTCAACTGGTCACTGTGCTGACCCAGGATAACAAGCGCGGGAAGAATAATCCTCCGCCGGATGTGTTCCGTGACTATATCGTGCCTTTACTGGGATCTATTTAAGCTGGCTCCTTAGCTTACCGGCAGCATACCATAGCAGCGGACACAACAGGTTGAAGAAGAATACATTGAGATACCAGATTTCATTCAGATCGGCAATTACCGAGGGATTATCCCAGACATTCATCGCCAAGGGAATACTGATGAGAGACAGCGGAATCAGCATTCCCTTGTATTGCTTAATCCCGAATAATTCAGCGCAGCCGTAGGTTGAGACGAAGAGGGTAAGAACCAGCCGGTAAAAAATGACGATAAACCAGATGATCGTGACAATAGTCTCGATCCGCTCATAGAATCCGCCTATCGTTACTGTTTTGGCCGCAAACTGGCTGACATAAGGCATGTTCGGCGGCAGGCTTTCTCCCAGCACCGCGATAATCAGCACCGTCAACAGGAGTAAGGCGACACTGGTAATCCATGTACTGTGGACGAGTGCTTTTCGGTAAGAAGCTTTGTCCTTAACGAGTGGAACCAGAAACAGGCTTAAAGCGACCTCGCTGCTCGGATAGCCCAGAAACATAATCGTGCCTTGGAATACGGGCTGAACCCCCTTCTCGAAAACGGGCAGGAAGCTGGTCCATTCCGCCCCATGTAGCAGGGACAACAGGAACAGCAGCAGCAGGGCCATGGCAACCGGGAATGTTATTTCAGCAGACCGGCCAACCGCAATAATCCCTTTATACAGGCAATAGACCAGGGCGAACAGGATCAGGACATAGATAGCTGATGGCGGAGTCTCTATAAACAGGTCGTTGCCGGTAAAGTCCCCAAGGCTGCGGAGTGTCAGGATGAAGATGAGAAAGGGCACGCAGAATATATACAGGGCCAGCATGATTTTACCGCCCACCTTCCCCAGAACCCGGCTTAGAAATTGCCCCAGGGTATCGCCGTTCATTTGGGAATACAGCGCCACGAATAACCGGATGATCAGCAGCTGAATCAGCATGCCCAGCAGGATCGGCGCCCACGAATCTTTACCGGACAGTCCGATGACCATGGAAGGCAGCCCCAGCAGGGCGCTACCCCAATAATGAAGCGTCAGCAGCATCATTAACTGGCGGGAACTCATTTGTCCATCCCCTCCTTATGTTCGGTCTAATCCCCCTGTTAACCAAGAATGGCCCACGGTTTCAAGAATTGCAGCAGATTAATGAATGGCCGCAACAGATCGGGGGTGAAGCCGTCCTTGGCCGATATAATGTTTAAACCTAAGGCTACCGCATACAGAGCGTACACCAGCGTTTTTTCCCGGAGGCTCCCCCGCTTCTTGCGGAACCGGCTGAATTGCCACATCCATAACAGCACATTGACCGAAATCAGAAAAGCACTCATTCGTCCGGTTCCTTAAATGGCGGATTTACAATTCTTCCTCTGCCCTTAATGATGTATTCCACAACCACCTTCACATCCATCCTCCTGAATTTCTCATTCCACTGATCCTGCCACTTGTGCCAATACCGGGGGTATTTCTGGTGAAATTTATTGCCGAACCCGAATATATCTACGCCAAAGCGGTTCTGTACATCCCTGATCCCGGTGACAATCAGCGCCTCTGTCCGCGCAATGGCCCTCTCCTTCATCTTCTCCAGTGTCTTGCGGCTGTTCAAATCCAGACTGCACTCTACCTCTCCCACATTGGCTTCAATTCTAACCTTGACTGTGGCTGACGGCTCCCCGTTTCGCACCTCAGGCTTAATGGAGGTCTTGGCATCCAGTACCTCCATTACAAAATTCCCGTCCTTATCCGGGCAGTCCACTTTACCCACGGTTGATTTCACCTTGCCAGTCACATAGTTATAAGCCTTGCTATCCTCTTCGTTCAGCCAGCCGAGCAGAACATCATCCTTCATCACGCCGATACCCCGGTACTCAAATTTAAGCGGGCTGTTAATGGAATCTACATTTTCTTTCGTCTTCCCCTTCTCCAGATCCCCAACCATATGCAGACCCGTCAATACGGCCTCCTGGCCGTCCAGATCAAACCATTTCATCAGATCAAGCAGTCGCACCGCCGAGGTCGGCGCCCAATTCTTCTGCGACCCGTTCAGCGAATCATAGAGGTCTCTGGCCGGCAGCCGTTCCAGCGGCGTCATAATCGACAAGGCATCGTAAGCCGTTCCCTCCCGGACGATCGCTACATCGAAATCCGGCCTGACCTCATGATCCCTGAACAGGAAATCCAGCGGTTTGCGGATACCTTCTCTCGCCATAGCCTCGTCAAGCAGCAGCATGCTCAGATGGGACAGATATACCTTACGCGGCAACATGGTGGTCAACTTGCGCAGAGCTTCCATAATCGTTGCCGACTCCGTGGCAACCACAAGGGCCGGCGGTCCCCCCGCGCCGCCGCTGCTGGCAGCCGCCAGACTGGGCGCAACAATCTGGACGGTTACCCGGTAGCCCTTGTCCGTACGGTCAATGCCAAGACCAATGGCAACCGCCAAATCACCCAGCTCCTTGCGGCTCCAACAGCCCGTTAACGGCGTACTCATCAGAACCAGGACGCAGATCAGGATTACCGTTCTTCTCATGGCTAAGCTCCATTCCTGGTGCGTTTATTGCGCGAGCTGGACCAATAAGGACTACGGAAGACGCCGTCTGCCTGTTCACTCTTCAAATAAGGCGCATATGGCCGCATGTAAGGGACTCCTGCGGACTCCAGGCTGCAGATATGCACGGTCAGAATGACGAACCCTACAGTAATCCCGTAGATCCCGAAGGAAGCGGCCGCCCCCATGAACAGAAACCGGATGAGCCGGATAGGAATCGACATATTATAGGCTGGAATGACAAAGCTGGAAATCCCGGTGATCGCCACCACGATAACCATCCCTGCCGAGACAATTCCGGCGTCTACCGCGGCCTGTCCCACTATGAGCGTCCCTACAATGGATACTGCCTGGCCGATATTGCGGGGCATACGGATTCCGGCTTCACGTATGATCTCGAAGGTAATCTCCATGAGCGTTGCTTCAACAAATGCCGGGAACGGCACGCCCTCGCGCTGGAACATGATGCTCAACAGCAGCCGGGTGGGCAGCAGATCCTGATGAAAGGTTGTAATGGCAATATAGAGTCCGGGAGCAAAGATACTGATAATTACAGCGGTCAGCCGCAAGATCCGAATCAGACTGGAGAACAGATAAGGCTGATAGCTGTCCTCTGCCGACTGGATGAAATCCAGGAACAGGGAGGGAACAATCATGACAAAAGGAGTTCCGTCCACCATAATGGCTACCCTGCCTTCTGCCAGGCCTGCCGTGATGCTATCCGGCCGTTCCGTATTCAGCACTGTCGGAAACACTGTATATTTGTTGCCCTGCAGATATTCTTCAATGAATTCGCCTTCCAGTACGGTCTTCAATCCGATCTGATCGAACATCTCCGTGATCCGGTTCAGCACCTGCTCATCGGCCAGCCCCTCGATATAGAGGATTGAAATATCCGTCTGCGTGACTTGCCCCACGGAACGGGTTACAATTCTCAGCCGCTCATCCTTCATTTTCCTGCGGACCATCGTAATATTCGTGCGCAGATCATCCGTGAAGCCTTCCTGCGGCCCCCGGATCACTGTTTCCGTCTTGGTCTCATCGATACTCTTCTTCTCATAGCCTTGGATGGCAAGCGCCAGTGCCTCTTCACAGCCGTCAATCAACACCAGGACACAGCCGGATAAAATATCCTTGACCGCTCCGCTCAGCTCCCCGGCCGTTCGGACCTGTCCCGCGCTCAGGATCTGGTTGCTGAAATAGTCCAGCAGACTGTGCCCTTCCGGGGCAGGCGGTGCAGACTGAATCGCCGGAATGAACGACTCCTCCAGAACCTGATTGTTCACCATCCCGTCCAGGAAGATTAATTGAATGACACATTCCCGCTGTACATGAGCCCAATCCAGACGCAACGACCGGACGCTGACATCCGAGCTATTCCCCAGTCTGCGGCAGATCAGCTCCGTATTGATGTGAGACTCCCGGCTTAGGCGCTGTGGATGCTCCTTAGGCAAATCACCGGGGTGTTGTTCATGAAATTTCATGTGTAGACTCTCCCTGCTGTGTCGTCGCGTAATTATGTATCCAGTGTTGCCTAAGTGGGTTTATTTCTAAACCACGTAGCAGCGGCTTTTCCCGTCAAAAAAAAGCCCCTTCCCCCTGGCCAAGAGAGAAAGAGCTTATTATGTACAGACGCACAAATCCCCGCTGCCTGATTGCTTAAGGCCCGGGGATTCATGTGTTGATTACGCTATTCAATTCAATCATTTCCTCCAAGTAACAAAAGCCATATCCCTGACATGGTGATTGTTCTCAATTTCATGTTCACTTCATGCTTCCGTGTTGCCCGTTCGCTCCTGTCCGGAGTGTTGCTCCATGTCCTGCATATGGGGTGGATTCCCGCGTACACGATTTCACGAAAAACGTTTTCACGGACGTTTTCCCTACTGTGAGGAATCGCAGTTGTACGCTTCGCTAACCTTTTTCATTGGAATCACGCTCTTTCTTCCGCAAGAGACTTCTCCTGCTTGAATGATAAGCTTCGTTCTTCTTCCAATTAAAGATTTGCTTCTTGGGTTCCCGCATACCCACGATCTGCCAGAAGATGTTATCATCCACCTTCTTCATCAGCAGCCGATTCCGGCATGCTTCGCTAACGCTAGTACATCGGGGCTCTCTCCTTTCCTTCATTAATTGCTAAATTTAGGAATGAGACCATCACCTGCGGTACCACCTGTAATGCTTGGTGCTCTTGATGCTGTGGTTCCTGTGGTGATGTCTACATTATACCTGAGAAACGCTTAAATTTAAACTTTCAAAAACCTGCATATCCCCGCAGAATCTGCGATATTCCAGTAGGATTGCAAATAAAATGCCCATCTCTAAACATTGCTCCGTTTACGGATTATTTGCTCCCGTTAGCTGATCATTTTCATGTATGCGCTATCATTTCATATGAAAATGAATGGCCAGCCTGAGGAATTCCTTCCCCGGACTGGCCGGTGTGTCTACAGGGTGAGACTATGATTTCTGTGCTTGCGGCTGAATACCATGAGCAGATAAATTCCATAGAGCAGATACAGAATATTAAGAATGGAGACGATGAGTACCTCATGCTCCAGATTCTCATTGCTGACCATGGCCAGTGCATCGTAGATAAAATGGAACGCGATCAGCGGAACAATATTCCGGCCTGTCTCCATCAGCAAGGCGAGCACACAGCCCAGCAGCAGCGCATTGATAACCTGGAGAATCGTATGTATGATATCATTTCCGCCAAAGGCGTTGGCCATATGCAGAACCCCGAAGAAGATGGAGGAGAACACAATATAAAAGACCGGACCTTTGGATTTCAGAAGATTCCAGATCACCCCTCTAAAAATGGCTTCCTCAGTATAGCCCACCAGCAGGGTCATAATGACGATGCTGATTATTTCAGGCGCTCCCAGTTCAACGTTGATTCCATTCATCAGCGGCTGGGCCACCGCAATAATGAGCAGCGGGATGTAGAACAACACCGCCCGGGACGGACCAGCCTCCAGCTTGCGGAAGCCGAAGCTGACGAGCGAAGAATCCTTTCTTTTCATATAAATGGTTACAATAATGCCCATAACCAGGAAGGCGCAGGCCTGGGCATTGCGTATCCCCATATCGCCGAACTCCTGAATGGTAGCGACAGCAGCGGCTATGGATACCATTAGAGTCAGGACTACTCCCCATACCAGCGAGTAAAAGAGCGGATGTCTTTGTGCAGCAGTGTTTTTCATTTCAGATCTCCTTTATAGTAGGCTAACGTATTGCCGCTTCAGGACAATAATGGTTTAATTTTATGCTATGATGCCAAATTATACGATATCTATATAATCTTCCAGTGGGCATTGCGGTCTGTACATGCTATAATCTCTGAATCCTACAATGAGAATGGAACAACAACATGAACAGTCCTATCAAGATCTTCAAAGTGACCGTGCAGCTGGAAAAGGATGAATATGGTCTTGAGGTTAGCCATTGGCGTCTGCTGGTGGAAACGAACCGCTATTATGAGATCAAGCCGGAGAGCGGACCGGTTAAACGGATCTACAAAGAAAAATTGAATACGGTAGTGGATGACACCAAATCCTATACAGATGGCTATCTGGCCTGTTCAGCGTTCTGTAACGAGGACCGTATAGATGATATGCATACTGAAATGCTGCATGCGCTCCAGCTTAAGATCAAGGCCTATATGGACGAGCTGCATCTGAACCAGCAGGCTCTTGAGCTGCAGTTCAACCGCCCGAAGCCTCTGAGAACCGAAGAACAGACCTCCTGACCGTGGCACTACAATAACAAATAACCGGAAGAGTCGCAGGCTTCTGCGGCTTTTCCGGTTATTAGGCGTTGCTATTCCTTAGAGCAGTTCCGCATTCTTCACGGCGTGTTCCCAGCTTGGAAAATAATACAGCGCACTTCTCATCAGCTCGGGCTCCTGCTGCTTGATCTGCTTCTTGTTCATCTTGCCCCCACCAGACTGAAGCTGCTTGATCCTACTGATAACTTCATCTGAAGCCATTGTAATATCCAACTCTTCACCCCTTTCCGGTGTTTCTTTCCATATTTTTCACCATTGCTGCCGGTTCTATACCAGACTGTGATAATGGAAAGTAATCAGTGGCTAACGAGATAAGAGGCATCCAGAATCAGAGCGACCCGGCCGTTGCCCAGGATCGTTGCCCCGGACAGATGATTCATCGTCCCCAGATACGCGCCCAGGGACTTGATGACCACCTCCTGGTTGCCGATGATCTCATCGACTGCGAACGCAGCGATCCGGTCAACAGATCTTACAATCACGAGCGGAATCGTCTTGGAACGGCGCTCTGTGCGCGGATAATGCAGCTTGTCTCTGAGCCAGGAGAGCGGAACAATCCGCCCGTGGTTGATAATCGCCTGCTCCCCTTGAACGACCTGTATCTCTTCGGGGGAGATCCGCACAATCTCAGCCACATTATACATCGGTAAAATCAGAACACGCCCGGACACCTTGACCAGCAGCCCCTTGATAATAGCCAGCGTAAGCGGCAGACGGATTGTAAACAGAGTCCCTGCCCCCGGCTCGGTCTGAATATCTATGATTCCGTTGAGACGTCCAATCTGACTGCGGACAATATCCATCCCCACGCCCCGCCCAGACACTTCACTGACCTCAGAGGCTGTGGAGAAGCCTGGCTCGAAGATAAGACTAACGGCTTCCTGTGCAGTCAAATACCCTGCCTGTTCTTCTGTTATGATCCCTTTGCTGAGCGCAGAGGCTGTAATCCGGGCGGCATCGATGCCCTGTCCGTCATCCTCCAGACGAATCACGACCTGGTTCTCCTCATGAAAAGAAGTAAGCGTAATTCTGCCCTTCGGAGCCTTACCCTGCTGCACGCGCACCTCTGGACTCTCGATTCCATGATCGGCGCTGTTACGGATCAAGTGGATTAGCGGATCACTCAGCTCTTCAATGATCATCCGGTCCAGCTCGGTCTCGCCTCCCTGAATCTGCAGCTCAATATCCTTACCCAGCTTCTGGGCCAAATCCCTCACCAGCCGCGGGAAACGGTTAAACAGCTGATCCATCGGCAGCATCCGGGTCTTCATGACCCCTTCCTGAAGCTCTTTGATAATTCCGCCCATATGATCCGATATCGAGCCGATATCAGGTAGAACCTTGGCGGGATCCGTACGCTGTCCATTAGCGCTCAGATCGGCCAGAGAGGTCTGCTCAATCAGCAGCTCCCCCACCAGATTCATCAGATGGTCCAGCCGCTCCACACTCACCCTGACGGTTGACTGTACCTCATGGGATTTCCCCTTGCCAGGAGTAGAGGACGAAGGTTCTGCAGGCACCGGTCCGGCCGTGGTCTGGACGTCAGTCCCGGCAGCAGGTGCGGGCACGAATGGTGTAATGACAATGCTCTCGACATCGGTCTCCCCTGCCAGCTGCTCGGACACCTGCCGGAGCTCGCGCGGGGAAGCAGCGACTACAGCAAATTGGCTGTAGCGGGCGTCTTCATCGGCTCCCGGCGCCGCCGGGGGCGCCAGGGCAGCAGCAATCACCGGCCCGCAGACCTCTTCGACACGCTGCAAGAGGATATAATGCCGGGCCGCCTTCATCTGGCAGTCCTCTCTCAAGGTGACTACCAGAGCCAGCAGCGAGTAGCCCGCTGCCACGGCCTCTTCCGCCTGAAGCAGCTCCGCTGCATTTAAGACCGGAAGCAGTACCGGCTGAAGTTCAGCCGGCTTATTAATCAGCGCCTTGATCTCCGCAACCACAGCTGAGCAGTCTGTAAAGCCCTCCCCGCTGACATACTGAGTGCGCAGCAGCTTCATCGCATCCAATGCCCGGAAGAGCGTATCAATCAGATGGCCGGTAATCTCCGGCTTCTTCTCCCGCACCCACTCCAGCGCATACTCCACCTCGTGCGTGAGATCGCTCATCTCGCGGAAGCCCATCGTGGAGGCAGAGCCCTTGATCGTATGGGCTGCGCGGAAGATCGTCTGAATCAGCTCAGCGGTTGGAGCATGCTCCAGCGCAAGCAGGGACTGGTCGATCCGCTCTAATTGCTCGTTCAGCTCTTCTATGAATATATCGCGGTAAGCCGACAGTTCCATCATCATTGCTTGTTCCCCTTTTTACCCGCCCAATATTTCTTCGAGCTTCAGAATACCGATCAGCTGGTCATCCCGCTGCCCCACTCCGTGGAACACCGCATCGCGGCTGCGGTTATGTCCGCCTGCCGGCGGATGAATCTCGGCGTACGTAGTCACCTTGTTCACCTTATCTACAATCAGTCCGACGAATTCCTCGCGGTAGTTAACCACAATAATTCTTGTGCTCCGGGTATACGGCTCATCCGCCATTCCCAGCAGATTGCGCAGGCTCATGACACAGACCACCTTGCCGCGCAGATTGACTACACCTTTGACTTCATTCCGGCTGAAGGGGATATCTGTAATGCTGAGCATTTTGATAATCTCATGAATCTCTTCAATCCGGATGGCACAGGTCTCGGCTCCTACCGCAAGCTCGATATATTGTTCCTTCTGTAAGGACGACATGGCTTCACCTTCCGTCTGTTGAATTAATGGGTCTTGAATGCGGCAGCGGACTTGGCCAGATCCTCGGATAACAACGCCAGGGCCTGGCAGGTAGCCGCCGTCTCTTCAGAAGCCGCTGCCGATTCCTCGCTGGAGGCCGCAATGGATTGAACCGAGTCCATCACCTCAGCAGCCTGTGCAGATTCCTCTTCGCAGGCTGCTGCAATCTCGTTGACCTTGAGTGAGGAGGTGTTGACCATCTTAATAATCTGCTCGAACGCCTGACTGGTCATCGAAGACTGCTCTACGCTCTCAGCGACTGCCCTCACACTCTGCTTCGTATTCTCCTGCATGACCTTGATAATCTTCGTAATCTCCTTCGTGGCATCGCTGCTGCGTTCGGCAAGCTTGCGGACCTCGTCCGCCACCACGGCGAAGCCGCGCCCCTGTTCTCCGGCACGCGCCGCTTCAATCGCTGCGTTCAGGGCCAGGAGATTGGTCTGCTCGGCGATATCGTCGATCACTTCGATGATATCCCCGATTTTGCTGGAATCGTCTTCAAGCTGCTTCATCTGGTGGTTCACCGTCTGCATTCCTTGCAGCGAAGTCTCCACCACATATCCGCCTTCCCGGGCGGTCCGTACGGTATCATTGGAGAGCTCTGCCGCTTCCTCGGCACTGGAGGCCACAGAATCAATCGCCAGCGACAGCTCCTTGAACAGCTCGGTGATATTGGTCGCTGCCGCCGACTGGTTGGTGCTGGTGCTGGCAATCTCCTGGGTGCTCGCTGAGATCTGTTCGGAAGAGGCGGCAACGCTCTGTGAATTCAACACAATCCCGTTGATTAATTCCTTCAGGTTATGAACCATCCGGTTAAGGGCTGCAGCCAGCTGTCCGACTTCATCCTCCGAGGATATATCCGCTTGCTGGGTCAGATTGCCGCCGGCTACCTCTGTTGCGAGATGCAGCATCTGCATCAAGGGTCTTGAGATCGCTCTTGCGATCAGGTACCCAATCAGAATACTTAGAATGAACGCTACAATGACTAAAGAAACCGTTACGGTGAACGAAGTGGAATACGCGGATTGGGAATCGCTATTTGCCTCTTCTGCCAGTTCAACGTTTACCTTGATCAGGCCATCCAGGTTGTTCAGCACGTTCTGGCCCTGTACGGACAACTGTGTGTTCAGAAAGGTATTGAATGCGGCCGTATTCTCCTGCCCTGCCAGAACTAACGCCTGATCGAACAGCTTTTCATAGCTTGCATACTCTTGGTCGAATGCGGTAAGCAGTTCCTGTTCCCGGGGGGTGGTCGCCAGCGGCCGGTAGTTGTCTACCTTCCGGGCGATTTCCTGGCGGCCTGACGTAATCTTTTGCTCATAATCAGCAATCTTCACTGCATCTGTTGTGTTGCTCATATCCCGTATATAGACATGGTTAAGCTGATACCTGATTTCGGCAGCAGACAGATCTCTGACAGAGATCAGGTTATTGCTGTACATCTCTTTCATATTCAGGTTGCTGCTGCGCAGGGATAAGACCGAATAGACTCCAAGTCCTGCCAGGATTAAAGAGACAATCAAAAAAGCGGAGATAATCTTTGTAGCTGTTTTCAAGTTCCCGAACCATTTCATAGTGCTTCCCCCTGTGGTTAAAACATCGTGTCCATCTTGTCGGCGTTATCCTAACACTCCCCCATCAGCCGGCGGGACATCATTAGCTATATTTCGACATTTTATATCAAAAAAATTATATTCTAATTTGTGTTTTTCATATTTTTTTCATCAAACTCAGTGCAATCCTCCCCTTCATCAATTGAAATGTTCACTATTCCGTAGTTTGATGCAGAATCCGCTTGACAGAACATAGAAATAAGTTATAAATAGACATAATTAGCAAACGATTCAATCCCATTTTATCCCCCGCGAAAAGAGGCTTGTCATGTCAGCAAAAGTACCTGTGGCCGAAAAACTGGTGTTCTCAGGCGGTCTGCTGGGCCAGAATATGCTCTACAGCTTCATGTCGATGTACATCCTGTTCTTCTATACGGATCTGCTGGGAATTCCGGCAACCACCGCCAGCGTCATTCTGGTCGCAGCAAGTATTATCGATGCTTGTCTTGATCCGCTGATGGGCATGATTACCGACAAAACACGCTCCAGATGGGGAAAATTCAGGCCTTACCTGCTGTTCGCCCCTTGTCTGATCGCGCTGGCGACCGTCCTCTGCTTCTGGGACTTCGGCGGTTCGCGGACCCTGACCCTTGTAATCGCAACCGTCTCGTATCTGCTATGGGGAATGCTGTACACGGTCTGTGACACGCCGCTCTGGGCCTTGTCGTCCGTAGTCTCCACCGATCCGGGGGAACGCACCTTATTCGTCACACTGGGCAAAATCGGCGGAACGCTCGGCGCAGTCGTTATCACCATCGGCGGTATCCAGCTTCTGCTCGCCTTCGGCGGAGAACGGAATACGCAGGCTTATCTGTACTCGGCAATCATTATCGGGGTCATTGCGGCGTTATCGATCTTCCTGACCGGGATGCTCACCAAGGAACGGGTCGTCCCTTCCGCTGAGAAGATCTCCTTTCGCCAGAACCTGCAAACGGTGTACAAGAACAAGCCGCTGCTCACCCTGCTCGCCTCTCTCTTGATTATCAACCTGGTGAACGGCATCCGGCAGAGTATTCAGCTCTATTATGTGGTCTATGTCTGGGGGGACGCGGGGTATGCCACGCAGGTCGGGATCAGTCTGGTGGCCGGTATGCTGCTGGGGATGATCGCTACGCCGCCGCTGCTGCGCCGCTTCGCCAAGAAGAAAGTATTCATTGTCTCCTGCATTCTGGGGAGCGTAGCCTGCATCCTGCCTTATCTGCTGGGTGACCATAACGTATTGAACACCCTGGTGTTCTTTGGGGTCAGCTTCTTTTTCTCGGGCATGACGACGATTGTCAGTACCTCGATGCTGCTCGATACGATAGATTATTCGGAATGGAAGCTGGGCTTCCGGGGCGAGGGCATTGTGTTCTCAACGAACACTTTCATTACCAAGTTCAGCGGAGCGGTATCGCGGATGATTATCGGAGCCAGTCTCGGCCTGCTCAGCTATGTGGAGAATCAGCCGGCGACTCCGCAGCTCCAGCACGGCCTTAGCTTCGTGATGTTTCTGCTGCCTGCACTGTGCTTCCTGGCCGCTATTCTGCCGATTCTCTTCTATAATATAACGGAGAAGCAGCGGGTGCAGATCCTGAGCGATCTGAATCACAGCCGGTCCCTGTAGTGGGGTCCCATGCTCATGTTCTCTAACTTGCCCTTCCGGCTCCCGCTTCCTTTTGTTTTTCCCTGATTGAATCGTTCATGGTCAGGGGGGCGGCAGGCGTAACGGACTCAGTTGCACTTACTTCTGGCAAAAGCCACGATTGGAGCAAGTTACGGACCCTACGGCCTTTATTGCCGGATTTTCTGCGCCGTAACATTGATTATGGAGCGAATAAGACCGCCTCAGTCCGCAAGGCAACCCAATAGGCTATTTTCTTGTAAATAACGGCTCTCCGGTCCGTAAGGAGCAGGCCCGGTTGAGTGATTTCTCTTCACCCAACCTACAGAGGGGCTAACTGTACCCTCATCACAGATTAATAGGGAGGTATTTGGATTATGGATATATCCACACTAGCAGCGCTGATGTCCCCTCCGGATCTTAGCGGATGCCGGACGGCATTATGTATACAGCCGCACCCGGACGACAATGAAGTAGGCATCGGCGGCACGATCGCCGCATTCGCCGAGAGGGGCTGCGAGATTCATTATCTGACGATCACGAACGGGGATTTGGGCGCGGTGGACGAGCAGTTGTCTTCCGCCGAGATCGCTGCCATCCGCGCAAGCGAACTCGAAGCGGCCGGAAGATCGCTGGGGGCCACCGTGTTCCACCAACTGGACCATGGCGACGGTACACTGGAGCATATCCCAGCCCTCGCGGGAGAGATAGCCGAGATCATCCGGACGGTTCAGCCGGACTTGATACTGTGTCCTGATCCTTGGCTGAGCTATGAGGCGCATTATGACCATATCGTTACCGGCAGGGCCGCAGCCCAGGCTGTGCTGTCCTCCGGGCTGCCCCTGTATCCGAGAGGCACCCTTACACGGCCATGGCAACCGAAGGCCATCGGCTTCTACTTCACCGCTGAGCCTAATACGGTCATCGACATCACGGATCACTTCGAGCGCAAGTTCGCGGCCATGGCCCTGCACCGCAGCCAGTTCAATGAAGAGCAGCTGGCCATGTACCGGTTCTATTTCGGCGAGCAAGGCCGCCAGCTGGCCGAAGGCAGGGGCTTCGAGCTGGGGGAAGGGCTGAAGGTGTTGTCACCGCTGCACCTGCACTGCTTTGTGGATGCCCGCCGGATATGACGGCTGAGTGCTGGGGCATGTGCTGGCGGGGGCGCTAGGTTGCAGTGGTGTGAGTTGGCGGGGCATGGAGTGCTGGGGCGTTGAGTGGCTGAGAAGCTAGGCTAACGGAAGTTGAGCCGATATTGCGCACGCCACACAATTCGCAGGTGCCCCCGCCTTCCCTTCAACAAACTAGTGGAAAAACTTATCTTAATTCAGCAATTCCCGGCATTTACAGGTACACAAGTGGAAAAACAGCATCTAATTTTGTCTATTTCCCCATCTAAGCGGAAGTGCGATTTATTAAGTGCCGTTTTTCCAACTATGGTCCTAGCAGTCGCCAATCATTCATCAGCAAGTGTAGAAAATCCACCTATTGTACCGCCCATGTAACGCAAATGAGCAGCAATCCCCCATCTATGTGGAGATTTGCTGCTCTTTGTTAAGCGGGAAGCTCGGACAAACGGTAGTAGGGGATGTTCAATGCAGGCTTGAAGCCCAGCTTCTGCGCCAGTCTGTACGAGCCCACATTCTCTTGGCGGCAGCCCCAGACAGGCTCCAAACCCTGCTCCAGACAGTAATCGATTAGCTTGCAGCACACTGAGAAGGCGAAATACTTTCCCCGGTGACCCGGTGCCGATTCGATTCCAATCTCCAGCTGATCCGTTGTCCGGTAAGCCGAGAAGGCGCTGGAGGCCTGCTCTCCCTCCCACAATAAAGTGTATCCTCGGCCTGAAGTCAGGAAGTGCTCCGCGTCACGCCAGAAATACCGGGGAATCACCGCACCCGTCTGCTCGCCGAATCCTTCGCCGTCCATCTGGACAATCTCAGCATCCTGCCGGTACCATTGCGCCTTCGCGCGGTAATAGACCTCCGGATCGAACGTAAAATTCACCCGGGTCTGTATGTACATTCTGCGTGTATCGTCCGCGTCAAGCCGTGCATTATGCTCAGGAAGCATAGCTTCAATCAGCCGGTCCCAGCCCCCTGCCGGATCAGCCTGCAGCCATTCCGCTGAATGCCGGTGCCCCGCCTTGTTCGTAATATAATCAGACAGACTCCGGTTAAACTCCTCATTGCCCGAATCCCCATAGACCAGCGACATCCCGTATTCATGAGCCACATAGAAGCTACGGGGGTTATGTACAGAGTCCACATACACACTGCCTGTCGTCTGCCCGCTCAGAACTCCTTCAGCGAACAGCGTGTTGATCTTGACTTCCTTTAACAGCGGCCAGGCAAGGGCGTAATCCCGGCTGTCTAGCTTCAGCATGCTTATCTCCTCCCATTTATATTTTCACACTTATTATACCTTACTATGTCACCCATAGAGGAATGAATGTTATAATACTTTCAATGTCATGCGAATGACTGAATTCTGGCTCAACCTGAAAGGAAACGACCTATGATGAATACTATTCCCGAAGTGAATTTCACCGCTTCCCCTTACTATAATCCCGGCCTCAAAAATGTAGTCATCCTCGCCACCGGCGGTACGATTGCCGGCAGCGGCGAAGCCCATAAAACCTTGAATTACGAGCCTGGCGCTCTGCCCGTGCAGGATCTGCTGGATAGTGTGCCGCACCTGGAACGGCTGGCGAACTGCGCCGGGGTACAGGTAAGCAATCTGTGCAGCGCCGATATTACAAGCCAGCACTGGCTTACCCTGGCAACATACATTAACACGCTCGCCCTCCGGGAGGATGTGCACGGATTCGTCATTACACACGGCACCGACACCCTCGATGAGACGTCCTACTTCCTGAACCTGGTGATCAAGACTGACAAGCCGGTAATCATTACCGGATCAATGCGCCCGGCTACCGCAATCAGCGCCGATGGTCCGCTGAATCTGTACCAGTCCGTAGCACTGGCGGCAAATCCCGAGGCCTCCGGCCAAGGCGTGATGGTTGTCTTCGCTGAGGGCATCTATAGCGGGCGGGATGTGCAAAAGGTGAACACCTTCAAGGCCAACGCCTTCGATGAGCGCGATTTCGGCTGCCTCGGATATATGCGTGACAGCCATGCCTTCTTCTATACGCGCACCCTGAAACGGCATACCACCGCAACCCAGTTCGATGTATCTGTTATTCAGGAGCTGCCGGAAGTGTCCGTAGCTTATTTCCATGTGGATGCCAATCCCGGGATTCTGGATTATCTGGCTACGGTGTCCAAGGGGATTGTCATTGCCGGAGCAGGCGGAGGGATCTACAGCAAGCCTTGGATTGATAAGGTGGGGGAGCTGAAGAACAATAACATCCCTGTAGTCCGCTGCTCGCGGATTTCCAGCGGAATTACACTGAAGGACTCGTACATTGACTTGTCCGCCAATTCTATTCCCTGCAACAGCCTGGTCCCGCAAAAAGCCAGAATCCTGCTCTCCCTCGCCCTGACGCAAACCACCGGCTACGATGAAATTGCCGCAATGTTCAACGAGTATTAAACGCTGCCCGCAGATGGCGGGAACTCAAAGGTGAAGACTGCGCCGCCCTCCGGGCGGTTCCGGGCACTCAGGTCTCCGCCGCAGCGTTCCACAATAGCACGTGCGATGGCGAGTCCCAGCCCGGATTCGCCATTTTTTCCTTTGACGAACCTGTGAAACAGGCTGGGCAGCAGCTCCTGCGCAATGCCCGGACCATCGTCAGCAACCGTTAATGTAATTCTCCCTCTGCTTGTATGCACCTCTACATCAATACGCTTCTCGGCATAACGGGCTGCATTGGATAACACGTTCAGCAGAGCTTGCAGCAGCTTATCCCGGTCCGCTCTTACCATCCCCCCATAGTCCCCGGAGACTGCCGGATGCAGCGACAGCTTCCTTGCTGCCAGCAGCGGATTGACCCGCTCCACCGCCTCGCTCAGCAGCTCCTCCAGATCTGTATCCTCCGCCTGGTAAATATCCTCTTCACTGTCCAGCTTCGCCAGAAGAGTCATTTCGCTGACCAGATCACGTAAGCGCCCGCTTTCACTCAGAATAATATCCAGTCCTTTACGGACGCCCTCTCCTTCAAATATCCCGTCCCTAATGCCCTCTGCATAACCGGCTATCGACATCAGCGGAGACTTCAGCTCATGCGAGGCATTCTGGAAAAACTGCTTCTGCACCCGGTTGAACCGGTGCAGTTCACCGGCCATCTCGTATACTGCCCTGGCGACAGAACCGATTTCACCGCCCGCCCGGATCAGATTTACCTCGGCAAACCGGCGGTTTTTCACTTTCCCCAGCTCCTGACGCAGGCTGATCAGCGGATCAATCAGCTTCCGCGTAATGAACAGGCTGAACAGGAGCATCGCTGCCGCTCCCGCAGCAAAGACAAGAATCAGCCGTTTCAAGAGCGACTGCTCGATGGCCTTGATTCTGCTGACAGGAGTCAGCAAGGTGAGCTTACCTTCGGGAAGTGTGTTGACCTGCACCAGATAACGCGGATCATTGCCATCCCATAAGCTCTGCAAGCTCCCCTGCTCCATAGCTGTGACATCCACCGTTACTCCGGCCTGCACGGGCTGGGCCGGGAGATATCCCGAGACCACATTCCCCTGCTGGTCGCTCACAATGGCCTGTACTCCGCTGTAGAGCGTAGGATATGGAGCTGTAAGCGGCTCGCTTTTGCCCAATGTGAATGCCCCTCCTTCTGTGAATGGAGCCCGCTGCAGACTCGCGGTCAGGGAAGCGCCAAGTGTCCTTAATCCCTCTTGCTCCTTACCAATGAAATGGTCCATCAGCACATAATGGATCATCACTCCCGTGATAGACAGGACCAGCAGCAGAGACAGTCCAAAAGCAGCGTTGATCTGATGCACCAGCTTCAGCTTTTTCATCCGCAGGCTCAGCCTTTCCGCCATCCTCTTCATTCCTGCACCTCTCTCATACGGTAGCCGTGACCCCAGACCGATTCCAGCGGCAGGCCGTCCATTTTTTTGCGGATGCGCTTGATCAGGTGGTCGACAGCGCGGTCGCTGCCGAAATAATCCTCCCCCCAGACATGGCCCAGCAGCTCTTCGCGCGTAAAGGCCCGGTTCGGACTTCCCGCAAAGACCATCAGCATCAGGAATTCCTTGCTGGTCAGCTCCACTTCATCTCCCCGCCAGAAGGATCTTCTCTCCTCAGGATGCAGCAGCAGACTGCCCAGCTCTATCCCTGTATGCACAGCAGGTAGAACAGCCGCAGACTTGGATTCGTGAAGACGTTCCCACCGTTTCAGCTGGCGGTTAATCCGGGCTACCAGCTCACGGGGACTGAAGGGCTTGACCAGATAATCGTCGCTGCCCAGCTCCAGACCCAGGATTTTATCCACTTCATTATCCTTGGCAGAGATCATAATAATCGGCACCTCCGCCTCATCACGGATACGCCTGCATAGCTCATAGCCGTCCATTCCCGGAAGCATAATATCGAGCACCCACATGCCTGGAGGATCATTCCTCCATAAATCCCATGCCTCCTCGGCACTTCCAAGGCCAATGGTCCGGTAATTCTCTTTATGTAAATAAGCTTCCACCAGATTGCGTATATTCTCGTCATCGTCCACAACGGCAATGACCGTTTGATTGTTCATCCAGGTAACCTCCGTGATTTGTCTCTTCACCATTATAGCAAGCGGGTGAGCCCGATTGGGCGCTGCCATTGTTTTTCCACATTGCTGACCCTCTCCTGCCACAGAACCCCGCTATAGTGAGAGCTGTAAGACAAATCACCTGAAGGAGTGTTCGTACATGAATCGTCTAATCGTGAAAAGAATGGCTCTATCCACCCTGCTGCTGTCCAGTATCGCCACCCCGGTCTTCGCGGATACGGGAATCGCGCCGCCCCCAGCACAGGGACCCACTGCCACCATAAGCACAGCCGCTGCATCCACAAATGGCAGTAGGCTGCTCCCCTTGCTTGAACCGCAGGTTCTGGCGCTGGTGAACAGCTATGCCCCGGAAACTTCCCAGGATTGGCGGGATACGCTCAGCCGCTACCATGCATTAACAAGCACGAAGGCGCTTAATGTGGTTCTCGCCACGCCAACGTCTGCCGCTCCATGGACAGAAAAAACCGGTATTATGGATGTGCAATTAGCCACGCCTGGAACATTGACGGACGCAGAAACGCTTCCGCTTGCCACTGTGCCGGAATACGGGACAACTGGGGGCAGTGTTAAGGCAGTTCCGTCCGCCTCAGCAGCTGCAAGCCTCACACTAACGGTGCCTGACTCTCTGGAATCCGGCAAGCTTGCCAATGTGGTAACCTTACATGCGGCGTACATCGATGGCTTATTCAAAGCACAAGCTGCACTGGCAGAAGCTGCACAAGCCACAGATGCAGCAGCAATTAAGCAGGCACTGTCCGCACTGCTGAGTCAATATAAGGACCTTAACCACAAGCTGGAAGAAGCGAAATAAACCACGCACACCCTGCATTCCATAGAAAAGCAGACCAAGGAATTCCTCCCTGGCCTGCTTTTTCTTTTCATTAGTATAGCGTAGCCGCCGCTTAACGGCGCGGATACATCTGATAAGGATAGAATGCCGCCGCCGGCTGCTGGGCAGCGTAGGCGGGCATGCTTTTGGCGGACGAATCCGTATTCATTCCCCCGGCAGACCCTGCTACGGCGCAGCCCGGAGGCGGTCCAAGAATAATCGATTCCTTCAGCGGGGCCACGGCCTTGGCGTATTCCTCTTCATTAATGCAATAGGCGCGCTGGATGACCTCTGCGGGAACGGCCCGCAGGAAGTCTGACCCATACACAATATCCGGTGTCGGCGCATCGAAGATCGCCAGGAAATGGGCTTGTTCGCTCTCGGCCAGAATCCAATGGAACCATCCCTTCGGGAAGACAGCAATTTGTCCGGCCTTCAGATGATAGGTCATCAGCTTTTGGGTGAACGGATCGAATACCGAAGCAATCAGCTCTCCGCTAATCACGAAGATCATCTCCGTCACGTTCGTGTGCCAGTGCGGCTGGACGATGAAGCCTCTGCTCATATGGGCATTGAAGAACCCGTTACGTATCGCCGGCAGCTGTTCGCCAAAAAGCTGGGTAATATAATTGTTCGCATCCCGCTTATAATTAAGCACCTGATTAGAATCGGCGGCAAGCTTCAGGTCCGGTGCCTGCAATACTGGATCTAGCATGGTTAGTTCCTCCTCAGACTGGATTGTAGCCTTAAGTAACACTGGGCATTCGTCCAGATACTATATGCAGGGGAGGAACTCTTTGACACTAGAGACCGGTGCGGACTAGATCAGACGAGCGATACTCTCAATCTCCACGGCGGAAGCAGCGAGCTGCTGCATGGAGGCGGTAATCTCCTCTGTGGCTGCGGCCTGACGTTCGCTTTGTGCCAGACAATCCGTAAGCACGGCATCCATCTGGTTAATCTTCTGCTTGATCATCTGCAATATGCCGGCAATATCCTTCGCCGATGAAGCACTGGATACCGACATTTTGCGGATCTCCTGGGCCACGATGCCGAAGCCCCGTCCATGCTCAGCGGCATGCGCTGCTTCAATCGCTGCATTCAGCCCAAGCAGGTTGGAATTCTCCGCCACCTTGCGGATGAAATCGAGAATCTCGTCGGTCTGCTGCAGATCCTCTACCACCTTCTGGCCCAGCTCCTTCAGATCCCCTACGGTATTCGCCAGATCCGAGGCCGTGCCTGCAATCTCTACCGATGTCGAGCTGATCTCGTCGGAGGTTACCGCCAGCGCATTCGCTGCATCGCTGAGTGTTACCTGATTGCTGAGGCTGATTCCGATCGTGAACACGCCAATAACCGCCCCGTTCCGGTCATGGATCGGCATCGATGAGGACTTAAAGGGCAGCCCGTAGACTTCTTTGGGAATAATGGCGCTGACTTCTTCTCCACTCTCTAGCGCAGTCCGGATTCCCCCGCTAGGCGGAATGGGACTCCCCTCCCCGACCCGGGCATGCAGCTCTTTCCCCGGTAGATGATAGATGAACTTCTCCGTATCGGTTAAGGCAAACATTACGTCCAGCGGGAAAAGCCGCTGCACCAGGGGCAAAGATATTTCAAGCGCCTTCCGCAGCTGGTCCATTTCTGATTCTTGTCCTGATTCCTGTTCGGTATTCATTGCTTCAACAGCTCCCTAATCCTATTTATTTATGTACATCTCTTATCGCTTGAATCTTATCGCTCGAACAATGTAACACAGTTGCGCCCTTCCGCCTTTGACTGATACAGTGCATCGTCACCCAGCTTGTAGATATCCTCCTCGCGCAGACCGTCAACAAGTACGGCGGCTACGCCGATAGAGACGGTAATTCTTCCGTATTCCGGACTTTGGTCATGCTGAATCCCCAGCTCCGCAATGCTTCGTCTGATTAATTCAGCGAACACACGGGACTCTGGAGGGGTAAGTCCGGCGGCCACAATCCCGAATTCTTCACCACCCAGCCGGAACGCGGTTCCATCCGCCTGTTCAGCCAGCTCCTTCAGTACCCCGCCGATTCTGCGCAGTACCGTATCGCCTTCATAATGTCCGTAGGTATCATTGAATTTTTTGAAATAATCAATATCCAGCATCAGGTAGGTTAAATACCTTTTGCCTGCAGCAGCCTTGTCCACCTCATCCAGGAACAGCTTATTGAAGTATCTGCGGTTGTACAGCCCGGTTAATTCATCGGTGATCGAGATCTTTTCAATCAGTCCGATATATTTGCTCAGCTCCCCGTTGTTGAACTCCAGCTCCTTCGTCCGCTCGGCTACCAGTTCCTCCAGATGCTCCTTATGGCGCCGCAGCTCCTCTTCCGCCTTCTTCCGCTCGGTAATATCCTTGATCGTTCCCTGAATCGCCGGCTTATCCTGATACATAATCCGGACAACCTTGTGAATGACGATAACTTCATGCGACTTATCCTTATGCAAAAGCCTAGTCTCATACTCTTCCGGTGCCTGCTTGCCCTCGACTCGTCTGGCATAATAATGCATCACCTTCTCCCGCTCCGGCGGCGTAATGAAATTCCCGAAGGGCTGCTCCAGCATCCCGCCCGGTTCATAGCCCAGCATCTGCTCCAGCGCCTCATTAACATAGACACACCGCATATCCTGGACCACGAACACCCCGTCCTGCAGGTTGTTGACTAATTGGCGGTATTTCTCCTCAGAGCGCTCAAGCTCATTATACAGACTGGCATTCTCAAGCGAGAAGACCATCTCTCTGGACAGCAGATTGATAATCTTCATCCGTTCCTCGGTGAATACACCGGTGACCAGATTATTCTCCAGATAGATGATGGCAATCGTCTTATTCTGGTTAATCAGCGGCATGCAGACCATCGATTTCGGCTGCTGCCTCACAATATAAGGATCATTCACGAATGGAGTCTCGGAATAGGCATCATTGTAGATCAGGCTCTCCCGGCTCTCCTCCACCTGTCTGATGATCGCAGCAGGCAGATTGTCCAGCTGATGCGACTCATGAATGGCCACAGAGATCCGGTCCGTGTCCGCTTTATATTCCCCTTCGACCAGAAGATTGGCCTTGGAGGTCATCAGGATGCAGCCCCGCTGCGCTCCGGCATTCATGATCACAATCTCCATCAGCGCTTCCAGCAGGTGGTTCAGCTCAATTTCTTTGGAGATGGCCTGTGAAGCCAGAATGATGGAATTCAGATCAATGCTCTCAGTATAATCGGTCACCGTCCTGCCGTGCATGAACTCCTTGTTGCTGATTTTCTGGTCAAGAGCAGGGTATCGCTCCTTGATGAACGCGATCTTCTCCTTGGCGCCCCAGACCGAATAATAGTATTCGGATTGTCTCAGCAGATAGGCGGCGAACTCGTTGAAGCCTTTGTCCATATAGTACCGGGCCGCCAGCTCGTTGCAGAGTGCCTTATAGCGGACGAAGCCTCCCTGCTCGCTGGCCTCAATGGCCAGATCATAATAATAGCCTGCGCGCGTACTGTTCCCGGAGATCCGGGCCCATTCGGCCCTCATCAGATATTCATGCTGGCGGAAGGTTCCCGGTGCATTGCTGGCCCATTTGCGTACCCGGCCAAGCTCCTTGCGCATTTTGGACCTGGCCTTCCGCTTGCCGTTCACACCCAAATCCTTGTAAGCATAAGCCAGATTCAAGAAGGTGTAGAGCGCGAATTCCTCCATAAAAGCCGAACCGGCCAGCGTCCCGATAATCGGATAGGCCCGCTCGATATACTCCAGCGCTTCATCATGCTTCTCGTAGAGAAACAGCAGCTTCATTTTGTAGATATAATAAATCGCAATCCCTGAGTAATACCTCGCTTCCTGCAATTCGTGCAGATAGACCTCTTCGCTGAAGGCTTCATTGTTGAATGAGGTGCGGTCCGGCAGCTCTCCGGCAAGACTGAGGTAATACTGGCGGGCCAGCTGTGCTGTGGCAAGCGACTCCCTGTACTTCGTGTTCTCAATCATAGAGATCGTACGCGCACTTTCCTGAAGCAAAGCCGGGATGTCCATCGACGGATTCCAGAGATTCACATAGAAGGCGGAATGGGCCAGATAGAGCAGATCGCCTGTCCGCAGACTGGCTTCAATTGAGGTGCCGAACCAGTCCTGCAACGTATCCCAAGGCTCGGTCCAGGCGTGGCTGAACAGCGTATACAGGACATGCGCCGCGCCTTTCCACTGCAGATCATTGAATTTGTCATTAATTCTGATCCCGAGACGTCCATAAGCGAAGGCCCCCCGGGTATCGCCGAAGCCGGACAAGAGCATGGCATAGCCGATAAAAGCAAGCGCCGACTCCGGCGAGTTACCGTATTTCAGCGTTAGCCCCACCTTCTTCAGCACCACCAGCCCGAATAGCGAGGTCTCCCCCGAGATAAACGCCGGCGGTATAAAGTTAACCAGCAGCCGCATCACCAGTTTCATCTCCGGGTCCTGCATCTCCGGCAGTGCAAAAATCGTCTCCGGCGTTCTCGACCGCAGCGCGGCCTTAACTACCAGCAGCTCCTTAAGGACGGCGGGCATTCCAACCTTGGCCGGAATCTTAATTCCGAGCGCCTTCAGTCCCCGTCTCCCCGATGCAATCGACTCGGGCATCATGCCAAGGTACATATAATGATTGGTCTGCATCTCATAGATTTCCGCAATAGCCATCCGCTCCGTAGTCTGCTCCAGCAGCAGACGGCAAGCCTGATCCCCCTGATCGATATGATGAGTGAGATAGCTGCATTCCGCATACAGCCTGTAGATCTCCGCCGCCTGCCCCGGGTCTGTACTCCAGATCTGCTCCGGGAGCAATTCCATTGCCGCTTCAAGCAGTAAGAAGGCCGAATCATACCCGTATCCTGCTTTGGCCTTATGTGCTGCCCGCAGATTCAGAGCGACGATCTCACGCGCCTCAGCGCTATCGGTGATTAACTCCAGCCCTTGATTGATATGGGTTGCGATATCGACCAGCTTGTCCTCCACTTCCTCCTCTGTGAGATTCCGCAGCAGGAGCCGGCCGATACTAAGATGAAGCCTCTTCCCCCGTTCTGGATCGAGCAGCTGGTAGAAAGCCTGCTGAATCCGGTCATGGGCGAATTTCAGCCGGATGCCCACCTGCGCAGCCTCGGGGCCGGATTCAGCCAGCGTAGCGGAGAATATGGCATACTTATGGTCAGCAGGGACGATATATTCTTCCTGGACCGCCCGGGTAATCGCAGCGGCAATCACCTCCGGCGCTTCTTCGCCGATCAGCGTCAGCATCCCGTAGTCGAATACACTGCCGGCCGCCGAGCTAAGCATCAGGATATGACGGACCTCCTCAGGCAGATGCTGCAGCTGTCCGACCAGGAAATCCACCACACTGTCATGGACCGGCAGCGCCTCCAGCCGCTCCAGGCTCCAGCTCCATACCCCGTCCCGCTTGTCGAAATAGATAATCCCCCGCCGGTAAAGATCCTTCAGAATTTCCGTCAGGAAAAAGGAATTCCCCTTGGACCGCTTGTATAACCGTCCGGTAATTCCTTCAACGCGTTCCATGCTGCTGTATAGCGTGTCTGCCACAAGGCTTTGTACATCTGTCTCTTGCAGCGGCTGAAGATGAATACGTCCAACCTCACGGTTTTTGCCGATCTTAACCATCGCGGCGAACAAGGGGTGACCTTCATGGATCTCATTCTGCCGGAAGGAGCAGATCACAAACATCCGCTGCAGATGGTTATCCAGCACCAGCTTCTCCACCAGCTGCAGGCTGGAATAATCCGCCCACTGGACATCATCCAGGAAGAGAACCAGCGGCCGGTCCGGTTGCGTCATGGCCTGCACGAACTTGGCAAAGGTCAGGAAGAACCGGTTCGTCTCCTCGGCCGGGCTCAGCGGCTCCGGCTCCGGCTGGGTCCCCATCCAGGAGGCAAGCTCAGGGATTAATCCTGTAATTACACCGCCGTTGCCGCCAAGCAGCCGGGTCAGTGAACGGCTGACTTCACTCCTGTACTCCTCATCCGGACTCTCCAGCAGCTGGCTGACCAGTCTGCGGAAGGCCTGGATGAGCGCACTGTACGGAATGTTCTTATTGTACTGGTCGAACTTCCCTTCAGCGAACAGCCCCTTCTCCCGGCTGATCGTCCGGTGCAGCTCATGGACCAGTGCTGTTTTGCCTGCACCTGCATCACCGGAGACCAGCATAACCTGTGAACTCCCGTTAACGCTGCTGCGGAAGGCCGCCTCCAGGGTGGACAGCTCCTGCTGTCTGCCGACTATTTTTTGCGGAATGCGGAAGGTGTTCAGGAGATCCTCCGTTCCAATCACGAAATCCGCGTGCCCGGCCAGGCATCTCTTCAGATCGGCCTTAATGCCGTGAGCGCTGCGGTACCGGTCCTCCGACGACTTCTCCATCAGCTTCATAATGACCGCCGACAAGCCCCTGCTAACCCTGCCTCCGGTTGCATGGTAAGGAGAGACAGCTTCCTTCGCAATAATGGAATAGATCTGCTCCAGCATCTCGGACGATGGATACGGCATAAGGCCGGTCATCATCTCGTACAGGACGACACCCAGTGAATAGTAGTCACTCCGGTAATCAATATTCCGGTTCATCCGGCCGGTCTGTTCCGGTGAGATGTACAGCAGACTGCCCTCCAGCACGCCGCTGTTCTGGAAATCCCGTCTCTCCTTGGACAGCTTCACTGCAAGGTCGAAATCAATCACCTGAACAATATCCCGCTCCCGGTTCCAGATGATATTCGACGGCTTGATATCCTTATGGATCACGTTCTGCTCATGAATGGAGCCGAGAATATCCACAACCTTGACCGCCAGTCTCAGTAAATCCTCTTCCCCCGGCTGCTCTTCCGCCAGAATCCGCTTCAGCGAACGTCCTGCAATATCCTCAAGAACCATGACATAGAGGCCGTTCTGCTCCTCAAGCCTCAGGGGACGGATAACCCCTTCTGTGGTGGTGCTAAGCTCAGTAAGCAGCTTATATTCCTGCTTGAAGCGCATCACCGCTTCGGTTCCGGCAAATTCCGATTTTAACACCTTGAGAATGACCGTTTCCGCAGAGGAAGTCTCTGTGCAGCGGTATACAGCTTTTATCGGATTATCTGAAATGGTCTCGAGGACCTGATAATGGTCATTAGCAATCATTGTACTCCACCTTTAGCCTTGTTCTCCCGTAACCTCAATATCGGCATCGAATTTAAATACATAGGCAGCGATCAGCCAGATAATCCAGCAATTCAGCCCAAAGAACAGATAACCGAAATAGCCCAGAACCGGCATCTCGGAGAAAATATGGAATTTGTCCAGATAAGGTACCGAGTATTTCCAGTAATTCGGATTGGTAGGGGCATTGTCATGGAACCATTCACTGCCAAAGTTCCAGAACTCCCAGAAGAAGCCGTTGAACAGCGTAGCCAGCCCCACCAGAATGACCTTGGACCAGTCCCCGTTCTTCACCGGAGTGAAGGGGGTCCAGTAACCGGCAAGCGCCATCGCTGCTGACAGCATCGGAACCAGCGCAACCCACAGCACCCAGAACAGCAGGTACGGATAATAGCCCATGCCCAAGGCCAGGATCAGCCCGAGAATATAATAGACAATCAGCCACACACGTGACACTTTCAGCTTAGGCCCATGGCTATAACGGTTGCGGAACAGACGGAAGGTCTTGAGGAGTAAGTACCATTCGAAGATAGCTGGAAGAACAGTGGTATAGGATAAGGAGAACCAGAACACATTGCCGAAGTTAGAGAAGACTTCATTATTAGGATAATACCAATTCTCCAGGACGAAGAAATTCAGGTATTCAAAAGCAAACCAGCTGAAGCAGGACACCACCGCCAGCAGCTGCATCACCCGGGGCTTGCGCGAGATGATCGAGGCTCCGTGATTTCTCCGGTAGACCAGCCCGTCAAGAATCAGAATAAAGGACCACCAGAGGGGAACAAACGTGTAATGCTCCAGGGACATAAAAAGCTCCACCCGTGCCCACATCAGGAACCAGCTAAGCGCAAGCACCGGCAGGCTCCACCAGAACCAGACAGGGAAAGGGGTGGCCGCCCCCGCCTTCCGGGGTGCCTCCTCCGTCTTTTTGAAGCCGAACCATCCGGGGAATACCAGGACCAGTGTGATGATCAGGGCCACGACGCAGGCGAGCGAGAAATACAGCAGGCTGAATCCGGGGTCTGCCTCGACCTTCTGGGCCGGGAAATCCCCGTAACCCGGGGGCATCCCCTTCCATTTCGCCATACTGCCGAGTAACGGGAGCAGAAAGATAAGTCCGAAGGTAACGATCAAGAATACTGTCTTTTTCCATGTTTTCATTGCGCAAACCCCCGCTTATGTATGTAGTTGAAAGTCGAATTATGTTGATAATCGCTAATATTCGATAACACTCCAGTTTATTCCTGCTGACTGCACACAAAAAAATGCCCCACCGTCCATTTCCATGACGTATGGAGCATCTGTGCGGGGCATAATGCAGGTGAAAACGGGCTTCCGGCGGATTCTATTACACCAATTATTAAATCCATAAAGTCTACTTAAATGAATGATATGCCTAACACTGCAACTAATACACCTGAATAGAGTGATGTATCTTATATAAAAGGAGGGGTTATATTGTCACAGCCTAATCTGCCCAATATCACGCCAACGATCACTTTATCTCGAGATGATGTGCTTAATCTTCTATTTTCTTCCATTGCAATGGAAGAGCTAGGCTTAGCGCATGTTATTAATGCCCAAGGGGAAAACATCCAATTTGCCTTAGGTACACTTCCGGGGAGCACACCTGCTACGCTGGGTGAGGTTCTTCAGATAAACAGCAGTGCTCAGGCGATGCTCGATTCCGTATTCCGCACCGAAATGATGCTGGATTCAAAACTCACCTCCGCTTCTGATATTCCATCATTAGTCGGACCCACAGGAGCCACGGGGGTAACCGGCGCTGCCGGTGCAGTAAACAGCGTCAATGGATTGACGGGCGATATTGTGTTGACTACAGATGCTGGTATCTTCCCGATCAGTAATGATGAACCATCAACCCAAGATTTGAACGGATTAATCAATGCCGGGGTGTATAGCTCGGGAAATCCAATTGGTGTAGGTCCGGAACATGGTCCACTGGGAGTTGACAATCCTCCGTCATGGACGATTTACGTCTCCCAGGTAGGGCCTTATATCCAGCAGTTGTATATTTCCAACCTAGCATTATATTACCGCAGTAGTCCAGACAGTGGCCAGAGCTGGTCAGATTGGCAAGAAATCGGTGCTCGCGGGCCAACCGGAACCACCGGTGAGACTGGGGCCACCGGCGTCACCGGAGCCACCAGTGAGACCGGAGCTACCGGGGGGACGGGGGCTACTGGTGTGACGGGGGCTACTGGCGTCACCGGGGCTACTGGATTGACAGGAGCTACCGGCGTTACCGGGGCTACCGGCGTTACCGGGGCTACCGGCGTTACCGGAGCCACGGGCGTCACCGGCGCTACCGGACTCACTGGAGCGACCGGTGACACCGGGGCTACCGGCGTCACTGGGGCTACCGGCGTCACTGGGGAGAGCGGGGTGACGGGGGCTACCGGACTCACCGGAGCCACTGGACTCACCGGGGCTACTGGCGTCACTGGGGAGACCGGGCTAACTGGCGCTACTGGTTTGACAGGGGCTACCGGACTCACCGGGGAGACCGGGGGGACGGGGGCTACCGGACTCACCGGAGCCACTGGCGTCACCGGGGCTACTGGCATCACTGGGGAGACCGGGCTCACTGGCGCTACTGGTTTGACAGGGGCCACTGGACTCACCGGAGCTACCGGCGTTACGGGAGCTACCGGCGTCACCGGGCCTATTATTGTAACTAACAATGCGATGTTTGAGCCCGCAACGGCTGCAGTCGCTTCGACCTTAACACCTATTGTATTTCAAGAAATTTTTATTAATGGCAGCGGAATTGAACTTGGAACGCCCCCAAGCAATATCACGGTGCTCCCAAACAGCTTATATTATGTTTCGTTTACCATAACTATTGAGCTCTCTGCTGAAACAAACAATGTAACCAGTTCTGAAATTATAGTTAGATTGAACGGTAATGTCCAGCCTATAACGGTTACCGGACAAAAAAATGGCGGGACCGGAGCTACCGTGTATTTCTCTCTAGAAGGAAATGGTTTTCTTCAGACCGGCCCCACTGACAATACCATGACTCTCGATGCTACTTATAACCTAAGCGCCGGTACGGGAACTTATGTTACGGATCGGTCTAACCTGAGTATTATCCGGTTCCGTTAAACGAACAGATTCCGCTTTTTGAGGAGGATTAAGGGATGAGCAAGGGGGCAAGAGCCCCCTGCCCATTTTGTAGATAAGGAGGGAATCACTTGTCAAAACCGAACCTGCCCAATATCACCCCAACGATATCCATATCGCGGGACGATGTAATTAATCTATTATTTTCCTCTATTGCCATGGAGGAATTAGGACTGGCGCATATCCTCAATGCTGAAGGAGAGAAGATTCAGTATGCGGTCGGCACCCTTCCAGGAACCACTCCCGTTACACTTGCCGAATTAGGTCAGGTCAGCAGCAGTACTCAAGCTATGTTGAAAAAAATTATCCGCCATGAAATGATGCTGCAATCCAAACTCCAGACAGCTGCAGATATTCGACCGGTTGTTGGTCCTGCTGGACCTATCGGAGCTCCGGGAGCAGAGGGTGGAGCACTTAGTGTCAATGGGTTAACCGGAGATGTGGCGCTCGGTGTAACAGCCGGTATCTTTCCAATCAGCAATGATGAACCATCGACCAGCGA
>NZ_ASPX01000120.1:0-66940 GCF_000517965.1 Paenibacillus sp. FSL R7-277 | reverse complement strand
TGGGGAGTCCCCGCCGATCCGGCTGGCCCAGTGAATGGTCCTCCGGGAGTCGCACACCCGTCGGTATGGACGATTTATGTATCACGTGTCGGAGATTATGTACAACAGCTATATTTCTCCGATTCGGCTTTATACTATCGCAGCAGTCAGAATGGCGGGGTGACTTATCCCCAAGGGTGGCTCCAGGTTGGAGTGCAAGGTGCAACCGGGGTGACTGGGCCTGGTGTAACCGGAGCAACCGGCGTTACTGGCATGACCGGAGCGACGGGTGCCACGGGCATAACGGGCGCAACCTTGGACACAGGTGCCACGGGGATCACCGGCGCCACAGGCGTGACCGGTGCTACCGGAGTGACGGGTGCCACAGGAATCACTGGCGCTACCGGCGTCACTGGCGCTACCGGCGTAACCGGCGCTACCGGACTTACCGGTGACGTGACTGGCATGACGGGCTTGACGGGCTTGACGGGTGCCACAGGTCTAACGGGTGCTACCGGGGGTACCGGTGAGGTCACGGGCATGACAGGCGCGACCGGGCTTACCGGTGAGGCGACAGGCATGACGGGCTTAACAGGTGTGACGGGTGCCACGGGTGTAACGGGCGCGACCGGGCTTACCGGTGAGGTCACGGGCATGACGGGCTTAACCGGGGTAACTGGTGCGACAGGGGTTACCGGCGCGACAGGTTTAACCGGTGAGGTCACGGGTATGACGGGCTTAACCGGGCTTACCGGCGTGACGGGTGTAACCGGCGAGACAGGCGTAACCGGCGAGACGGGCCCAACCGGGCCAGTGGCCAACAATGCCAGTTTTCACCCTTCGGGTCCAGTAACAGCAACGCCTACGAATATTACATTTGTACAAAATTTTATTTTTGGCTCAGGTATCTCCCTTGTGAACGGCGGTCAAGGTATTCAATTACAACCCAATAGCTTCTACTTCGTTTCTTTTAATTTGAGAATTCGAATAACAAATGGGAGTATCCCCGTCGTTGCTTCGCAAATATTGGTTTTCCTCGACGGCGTTCAACAAAATATAAGCACTGGCACGCAGAGAAATGCAGCTGGTGCTGGTTTAGCCGCCTTCACCCAGGAATCCAGCGGTTTAATCCAGACTGGCGCCGGCCCTAATCCAACGTTAACCTTGACGGCTTCTATCACTCTTGCTTCGGGCACTGCCGAGTTTAATCCCCCTACTTGGTCAAATTTGAGCATTTATCAGGTCCTGTAATTCAAAGGTAATAAGGCAAGAGCTATAAAAGCCGATGTCCTTAGGTAACTCTCCTTTTCAAAAGCGGCTTAGGATATGTCGTTTCTTCCCCTGGAAGGACGACGTATCCTTTTTTGCATGGCCCGGCCAATCCTGCCAGACTAAGAGATGCCCTATTTCTCTCACCGGATGATTACGAGCGTTCTGAAGCATTCCAGCTTGACCTTTCTCTGAATGAACTGATACAGCACAGTAAATATCTCTTTGAATGGCTTAGCCGGAAGGGCCGGGAGTACCGGTTCCAACCTATTTTGGAGTTCGACGGACTGAACAGTTATGTCTACCAGCATGATTTTATGGAACAGCTCCGCACAAGATCTGGACCGTTGTTATGCTTGGGTAGATCATATCCTAAACAGAGTCCACAAGAATCCTCCGGCTTCTCCAGGGCGATGATGGCACAGCCTGCCCCGAATATTTGTGAATGCACAGGCACATGATACAATGGGACCGTATCGTCCTTGCCTTAATTTAACACAAGAGGAGCGACAGCTGTGGCAATCAATGTGTACCTGAATTTCAATGGCAATACCCGAAAGGCTGTAGAATATTACGCTGAGGTATTCGGAACCGAAACTCCGCATATCATGACCTTCGGCGAGGCTCGGCCAGATCCGTCCCATCCTGTACCGGAAGAAGCCAAACACCTCGTCATGCACGCCAATCTGATGATTGCCGGCAGCCCGGTCATGTTCTCTGACGTATTCCCCGGCATGCCGTTCACGGAAGGGAATAATATCAGCCTAACGGTGACGGATACCGATGAAGAGAGGATTCGTCTCTGGTTCAATAAACTCAAAGAAGGCGGCACTGTACACATGGAGCTGCAGGAGACCTTCTGGAGCAAGGCCTACGGGAACCTGATGGACAAATTCGGCATCCAATGGCAGCTCAGCCACGACAACGGCCAGAAAGGCTAACTCCCTTAGGTAGTTTCCTATTCACAAAAGGGCTTAGGATATGACGCTTCTTCCCTTGGAAGGACGGCATATCCTTTTTTCTGTGGCCTCATATCTGCAGCGTAACCGCAACATCTCAAAGTTGTAACCTGATTTTTAATGCGCTTACATCCTGTTCTATGTTTTAATTGTAATAACGTTATGTATTTCATCCTACTGTAAAGGAGACTAACCTATGGAAATATCCTCATTTTTGCTGCCCAAGGATCAGGTTGCGTACATCACCTCCTCGATCTCCATGCGGGAAGCGCTGGAACAGCTGGAGAATCATTATTATTCGGCCATTCCGATTATTGACGATGCCGGTAAATATGTTGGGACCTTGTCGGAGGGCGATCTGCTATGGAAGCTGAAGAACACCGACGGTCTAAGCTTCGCGAATATGAACGAGGTGACCGTCGGCACCATTCAGCGTCATGTGCATAACGAGAGCGTCGAGATCCACGCGCAGATGGAGGATATGCTGACCCTGGCAGCAGACCAGAACTTCGTTCCGGTAGTGGACGACAGCGGAATCTTCCTCGGCATCATCCGCCGTAAGGATATCATCGAGTATTACACACGCAATATTACCGATTAGCAGCATGCGCCACATTGCAGGATCAAGTGATTCAACCGGAAGCAACGGCAAAGGCAGGACCGTCCTGCGAAGGGCGGCCCTGCCTTTGTTCAAGTTAACAGGTCTATATGATTTCAAACACATTGGTCAGGCGGGTCAGCTCAAAAATCTTCCGCACATTGTCATTGAGCCCCGTCAGCCTGATGGTGCCTCCAGCCTCTACACATTTCTTGTAGGAGCTGACAATCACTCCAAGACCGGTACTGTCAATGAAACGGCAGGTCCCGAAATCAAGCAGGAAGCTTGAATGTCCCCCAAGAATATAACCCCGTACTGTCTCCCTGAACTGACCGGCTTCCTCAACCGAGAACAGCTCCGGCATCTCAATGATCATCTCGCTCAAGCTACTCACCCCTGATTTTAAATTTCTCTACAAGAATCTCCAGCTCATTAGCCATGGCACTGATCTCCTGAGAGGAGGCCGCAAAATTATTGACCGTTGCTGCCTGCTCTTCTGTAGCGCTGGATACATTCTCTGTGTTTGCTGCCGCGAGTTCCGAGATCGTGCCCATGGAATCAATCAGCTTGATGATCTGGTCTGAGGTAGCTACTTCATCTCTGGTAATATCCAGAATCTCCTGCACATTGTCCGTGATCATCTCAACAGATTGTATGATATGGACGAAGGCTCGGTCCGTCTCATTCACAATGCTTACGCCGCTCTCTACTGCACCGGCCGCGCCTCTCATCGAATCTACGGCCTCGGTGATCCGCGAGATCATCTCGTTGACCAGATCCGTAATCTCACCGGCATTGGTGTGGGTCTCATCCGACAGCTTCCGGACTTCACCGGCCACCACACTGAAGCCCCGCCCGTTCTCTCCTGCTCTCGCGGCTTCAATTGCCGCATTCAGAGCCAGCAGATTCGTCTGCTCGGCAATCTTGTTGATGGTACCGGTAATTGCGGATACCTGCTCCGACAACCCGCTGACCGTATACAATAATGCTTCGGTCTCTTTGGTGCTGCTGTGAATGGTGTTCATTGCTTCTACGGTATGAATGACTCTGGCTCTGCCTTCCTGTGCCGCCTGATGGGTAGTCTCCGCATTGCCGGAGGTAGCCGACGCCTTGCTCTGCGCCAGCTGCACAAGACTGGAGAGCTGAACGAGCACCTGGGAAGCATTGATGACCGACTGGTTGTTGTTCTCTGCGCCGGATGCAATCTCCTGGGTACTGGAGCTGATCTCCTGAATAGAGGCGCTGATCTCCTCTGAAGATGCCGCCATCTCCTCGGACATGGAGGTGAGGGACAGGGAACCCGCTCTCACTTTCTCAATAATTGC
Organism: Paenibacillus sp. FSL R7-277; assembly: GCF_000517965.1. Lineage (NCBI taxonomy): Bacteria > Bacillati > Bacillota > Bacilli > Caryophanales > Paenibacillaceae > Paenibacillus > Paenibacillus sp. FSL R7-277. Next base: position 62,810 of record NZ_ASPX01000120.1, on the reverse strand, counting down.
CTCCTGCTTGTCAATCATGGTGTTGAACGATTCACTCAGCAATTGGAGCTCATCCCCGGTTTGAATGGACGTATGAACGGTCAGGTCGCCGTCACCTGCCAGACCCATCGCCCGCTCCAGCTTCCGGATCGGATTCACAATATTCCGGGTGGTGAAGAAATACGCTGCCACCATAGCAACGGCAATACAGACCAGGATGAGGATCAGCGTAGTGTTACGGATTTCGGCTGCCGGAGCCATGTAATCCCGCACATTTGCCGTTGTGGCTACAACCCAATGGCCTGCGGGCTGAAAAGAAACATATTTATGTACGCCTTCATAGGTGTAGAAGCCATGCGCGGTGTCTCCCGCCTTCATCCGCTGGACCAGCGCATTCAATTCAGCATTGCTGCCGCTGTCCAGCTTCTCCTTCAGCACCTTGTCCTGCTCCGGATGCGAGACGATGAGGCCGGTACGGTCAAGCATATATCCGTATCCATGCTCTCCAATCTTCACCCCGGTAACCGGCGCAGCGATGTTCTCAAATAAGGCCGTTCCGATCAGCACGCCGGTAATCTGATCCTTCACCCGCAGCGGTCTGGCGATCGCTACGATGTACTGATTCGTCTCCCGTGACAGGATAACCTCACTGACTGCGTCCTTGCCCTGCAGCGCTTCCTGGAAGTAGGGACGGTCCTTCACATCAGCCCCCGGCTCCCCGGAGCTGCTGGTCATCAGCACCCTGCCGTTTGTATCTGCGATAATCAACGATTCCAATAGCTTGGTGTTGTCTTTCTGCACACCGGAAATATACTGAAGCGCTGTGCTTTTGAGGGAGGCTACAGACGGATTCCCGGCAAAATCGGCCAATACGCTGTTCATGCTGGCGATCCCCAGATTCGTGCCAACCGCTTCAAGCTCAGCATCCACCGCCTTCGCAGAAGAAGCCGTGGTCCCTCTTAATTCCTCTTCAATCGTCTTCTGCAGGGCACCGGATGCCAGCTGATAGGATACATAGCCGGATATGCCCAGCGGGATGCTGATAATCAGAAACAACAGGATGCTCATTTTAACTTTTAAACTTAATTTCACAGAACTCTCCCCTTCTTGACTCTATAAGGAACAGATACTCTTGCTGATGTACATCGTATGATGTATCATCTCAGCACTGTCCGAGAAGCAGCGGATCAGATACAAGCCCCGGCCCCCTTCTTCCAGCAATTCATCACACCCGACAGCCTCCGGGAACACAACCTTGCCGTCCCCAGCACCCGAATCCTCAATCTGCAGCTTAAGCAGCTGATCCATAAGCAGATATCGGATGGTAATCGGCTTGCTGCAATCGCTGAGGTTCCCGTGATAATAGGCATTGGTCACCGCTTCGATCAGAATCAGGCGGATATCAAAAGCATAAGCTTCGAGGTCAAGCTCCCTAATAATTCCGTCAATGATCATCTGATGATGCTCCAGACCGTGAAGCATCACTTCCTTATGAATAGCTTCCATGGCCCACTCCTTAACAATTCTGAAATCGCCGCACTACTGATGTTCCCGCTGACACTCTGCACTCTCTGCCTTCTCTTCCCTGGTCTTACAGCAGCAGCGCTCCCCGGCCGTCACTTGATATTCAGGCTGAGCCAGGTGCAGTCGTCCTGCAGAGCAGCCCCGGCAAACTTCTCCAGAAGATTACTCTGCTCCCGCCCGAGTTCTTCTGTGCTGAACAGCAGCTCCATTCCGTCACTATAGAAGCAAAAGCGGTCACCGGACTCAAACGGGAGGATCTTCTCCTCAAACTCACTGCTCTCAAACATGCCGAGCGGTGCCCCCTTAACGGTGACTCTCTCCATGCCCCTGCCCCGGGGGACATAGAGAAATTCATTAATCCCGGCTCCGGCAGCCTTCAGCCGTCCTGTCTTGAAGTCGAGCAGGAAGCAGCAGCCGGCGACATAATCCTCACCCAGATGCTGCAGCGCTTTAAAATTCAGATCGTTCAACACCTGCACGGGGTCCTGTGTACAGGACAGGCTGTCCATGAACAGTACCCGCAGGGCCGAGATATTCAGCGCGGCCGTAATCCCCTTCCCCGTCACGTCGCCGATGAAGCCGATGACCTGCTCTTCATTGACTTTATGGAAGATGAAGAAATCGCCGCTTAAGGTTCTGGCCGGAATGTAGAGCTTCTCCAGAACCGCCTTGCTGGAGAGCGGAAAGGATACCGCATGCCGGTGCTCCTGAAGCCGGACCGCCCGCTCCATCTCCCTCTTACTCTCGGTGATATCCCTGAACACCAGCTGCAGCGCCTTGGTCTCCTCATAAATAACCGGCACGCCCGAAATTTCAAGGTCAAAGATGCGGTTGTCCTGCTGCCTGATCAGCCGCTGCTCAATACGGAAGCGTTCCTTCAGGAGGCCTGTTGTCTTCAGCTTGTTATGCTCCGCACTCTGGAAGTACACTTCCTCGAAGAAATCCTCGATCCTTCGGCCGATCAGCTCCTGCTTCGGATTGCCGAACATCCTCTCCGTCTGCTTGTTGGCGAACAGGATCGTGCCCCCGCTGTAGACCAGGATGGGCTCGGGGCAGAGCTCCACCAGATCCCTGTACCGCTCCTCGCTTTCTCTGAGCCGCTGCTCCGAGCGGACCCGTTCGCTGATATCATGAATTACGGTGTACACGCAATTCTTGCCCAGCATCGTCATCATGCCGGTATGAACCTCCACATCGATGGGCTCCCCGCCGGCCAGGATATGGCGGTCAATGAACACACGGTTCTTCCCGTCCATCTCTTCAGGCAGCGCCTTATCCACAAACTCCTGAACCCCCGAAGTCCGGTCAGCGGCCAGATCACAGATCCGGAGCTGCCTGAATTGCCGGATGCTGTAGCCGTAGAACTCACAGGCTGCCCGGTTCGCATCAGTAATTCCGCCGCTCTCCGGGTCCACCAGCAACGTAATGAGATGATTGTTCTCATAGATGCAGCCATAATGCTCCATACACTGCGCCGGACTCGGGGAGCGATGCAGATTCTTACACGGTTTATCGGTTGCCATTACACAAGCCTCTATTCTATTCAGCATTAAAGTCTACCCATTATATGCAATAAAAAAGAGTCAAGCCGTGAATTCCGACACAGTTAGACAGAAAAACCCGGTCTGCGGCATGAAAACATGACCACAGTCCGGGTTAATCCTTACAAATTGCATGAAGTTATCAGGCTGAAGCTTAGCCTTACAGCTCTGTCAGAATAATCGTCCCCTGCGGAGTTACCGCCAGTGTATGCTCATACTGGGCTGACAGGCCTCCGTCAATAGTGCGTGCAGTCCATCCGTCTGCATCCACCTTGGTCCGGTAGCTGCCCGTGTTGAGCATGGGCTCAATGGTGAACACCATGCCTTCCTTAATGCGCGGGCCTTTGCCGGCCGGGCCGTAATGAGGCACTTCAGGCGCTTCGTGCATCTCCGAGCCAATCCCGTGACCGATAAAGTCCCGGACGACGGAATATCCGTTAGATTCGGCATAGACCTGGATAGCATGCGCTACGTCGCCTATGCGGTTGCCGGCTACAGCCTGCTCGATACCTTTGAATAGAGATTCCTTGGTCGTCGCCAGCAGCTTCTCCGCCTGCTCGCTAATTGTACCCACTCCGTAGGACCAAGCCGAATCCGCCAGCCAGCCATTCAGGTTGACTACCATGTCAATCGTTACAATATCTCCATCCTTCAGCTCCTCATGCTTCGGGAAGCCATGACAGATGACATCATTCACAGATGCACAGGTGGCATACGGGTAACCGTGATAGCCTTTTTGCTCCGGGGTTGCTCCTTGGGAGAGGATGAACTTCTCGGCAAACTGGTCGATCTCCCAGGTCGTAATTCCCGGCTTGATCAACCCGGCAATCTGCCGGTGGCATTCCGCCAGGATTTTGCCGGCTGCCCGCATCTTCTCAATCTCTTCCATCGATTTCATAATGATCATTCAATTCGCCTCTTCTGTACAGAATCCATTACTCACTATATATAATGGCTCTTGGTTATAATGGTGTATTGCTACTCTATATTATGAAAGAAAACCGCTGAAAATCCAAATAAACAAACAAAATAAACCTGTCTCCCGCAAAAACACCAGAAAACAGGCTCATGATTAGTAGCTATAGCATATGCAGACCGCCAGGCATCAGCCGTTAGTCGTGGAAATTGAGCCCCGAAGTAACCGCCTTGACATATCCGCTGCGGATCACATAATCGCCGAAGTGCTCACCGGCAAGGCGCTCTCTGGCATAACCATGAATAATCGGCCCGAGGGTGTCCAGTATCTCCCGCTCGTCAATGTTCTCCTTGTACAGCTTGTTCAGCCGGTCTCCGGTAAAGCCAGCACCCAGGTACATATTATACCTGCCCGGACCTTTGCCGATAAAAGCAATCTCGCCGAGCGCCGGTCTGGCACAGCCGTTAGGGCAGCCGGTCATACGGATGATAATCTCTTCATTGCGCAGCCCGGCTTCATCTATGATAACCTCCAGCTTATCGAGCAGATGCGGCAAATAACGCTCCGCCTCCGCCATAGCCAGCCCGCAGGTCGGCAAGGCTACACAGGACAACGCACTTCTGCGCAGTGCAGAATGATGGGCACCGTCCGTCAGACCGTATTGCTTGGCAAGCTCCGTAATCTTGCGCTTCTTCGCCTGGGTCACACCGCCGATAATCAAATTCTGGTTCGGGGTCAGCCGGAAGTCTCCGCTGTGAATCTTGGCGATCTCGCGCAAGCCGGTCATCAGCGGGTAGCCCTCCTGATCCTGAATTCGTCCGCTCTGGATATAGAGCGTCAGGTTCCATTTGCCGTCCATCCCCTTCACCCAGCCGTACCGGTCGCCATTATGATCGAAGTGATAGTCGCGCGCCGGCTCCAGCGTCCAGCCCAGCCGTTCGTGCAGCTCTCCCTTGAACCACTCCAGCCCGTGCCGGTCGATCGTGTACTTGAAGCGGGCGTTCTTGCGAACCGAACGATTGCCGTAATCCCGCTGGATCGTAACCGTTTTCTCCGCCAGATCAATCATCTGCTCCGGACGGCAGAAGCCGATGATCCGGCCCAATTGGGGATACGTATTCGTATCGCCGTGCGTCATTCCCATGCCGCCGCCAACTGATACATTGAAGCCGGCCAGCTTGCCGTCCTCCAGAATGGCGATGAAGCCCAGATCCTGGGAGAATACATCTACATCATTGGATGGAGGCACCGCCAGGCCAATTTTGAATTTGCGGGGCAGGTAGACCGGACCATAGATCGGCTCAACCACCTTGCTGTCCACGACTTTTTCCCCGTCCAGCCAGATCTCATGATACGCGCGGGTACGCGGGGCAAGATGATCGCTGATTTTGTTGGCCCACTCTTGAACCTCGGCATGAACCTCCGACTGATACGGGTTCGGACCACTCATCACATTACGATTCACGTCACCGCAGGCCGCAAGTGTGGTCATCAGGGTGTCGTTGATCGTTCGGATCGTCTTCTTGAGATTCCACTTGAGCACCCCATGCATCTGAAAAGCCTGCCGCGTCGTCAGGCGCAGTGTCCCATTGCCGTACTTATGGGCCAGCTCATCCATGACAAGCCACTGTGCCGCAGACGCCACACCGCCGGGCGCTACTATCCGCAGCATGAACTGGAAAGCCGGTTCCAGCTTGGAGCGTTCCCGCTCACTGCGCAGATCGCGGTCATCCTGCATGTAGCTGCCGTGGAATTTCAGCAGCCGGTTGTCATCCTCCGGCAGCCCTCCTGTAATCGGATTGCTGAGGGTCTCGACAAGCGCCCCGCGCAGATAATTGCTCTCCAGCTTGATATGTTCAACATCACTCGGTGGTCCGCCAATCGGCTTCACCGCTGGTTCATTGTTTGCCATTGCTGATTCTCTCCTCTTTCGCTTGAATCCCGCTTAATAGACATCCCGCTGGTAACGCTGCTCCTGCTGAAGGGTCTCCAGATAGGCGGCAGCCGCTTCCGGGCTTAGTCCGCCCTCTTCCTGGATCACTGTAATCAGTGCTGAATGCACATCATGGGCCATATGCTTCTCATCCCCGCACACGTATACATGCGCTCCTTCCTGCAGCCAGCGGTACAGTTCCTTACTCTGCTCCAGAATACGGTGCTGTACGTACACCTTCTCCTCTGTGTCGCGGGAGAAGGCCACATCCAGCCTGCTGAGGACACCGTCCTTCAGCATCCGCTGCCAGTCCGTCTGGTAGAGGAAGTCTGTAACGAAATGACGGTCTCCATAGAACAGCCAGCTTGGACCCTCAGCCCCCTGCTCTTCACGCTCCTCCAGAAAGGAACGGAACGGGGCAACGCCCGTACCCGGACCGATCATAATTACCGGTACACTGGAATCAGCAGGCAGCTTGAAGTTCGGATTGTTCTGGATATATACCGGCAAGGTGGCACCCGGCTGTACACGCTCAGCACAGTGTACCGAACAGACGCCGTAACGCTCACGCCCATGTGACTCATAACGCACAGCCCGCACCGTGAAGTGTACTTCATCCGGGTTAGCATTATAGCTGCTGGCAATGGAATACAAACGGGCCGGAAGCTTGCGCAGGATGGTCACGAAGAGACTGGCCGGAGCATTCCAGGGTCCATAGTCTTGAATAAGATCCAGCAGATCCCGGCCCTGGATATACTCCTTCAGCTCCTGCTGCCGCCCGGGGGTCAGCAGTTCCTTAAGGGCAGGTGCGGAGGTAAGCCCGGCAGCCTGTTCTAGGAGGGGCTTTGTCAGCACCGTAATTTCGTAATGCCGCAGCAGCGCCTCCTGTAGCGTGCCTTCTTCCCCCTTCTTGTTCAGCGGAACTCGTTCATTCGCATCCCAGCCCATAGCGGCAATGATATCTTCTACCAGCTGCGGGTGATTCTCGGGATAGACGCCAAGAGAATCCCCCGGCTCAAAGGTAATATTCGATCCGGCTAGCGACAGCTCCAGATGGCGGGTCTCGCGGTCTGAGCCGCGGCCGTTCAGATTAAGATTCTCCAGTACTTCGGCATGGAAAGGATGATTTCGTGAATAGGCGGATTCCAGCGACTCTGCGCTCTCAGCAGCCTGAACCGCTGCATCCGCAATTCCTGCAGCATTCTGCGCGCCGTTAAGAGCGCTGATGACCTGGCCGAACCACTCGGCCACCGGCTCATCATAATCGAGGTCGCAATCTACACGCGGGCTTAACCGCTGTGCGCCCAGCTCTTCCAGCTTCTGATCGAAGTCTTTGCCGGTCTGGCAGAAGAATTCATAGGAGGTATCGCCCAGCGCGAGTACCGAGAAGCGCAAGCCTGGAAGCTGCGGCGCTCTTTTGCTGTAGAGGAATTCATGGAAGGCACGGGCATTATCCGGCGGTTCCCCTTCGCCATGGGTGCTGACCAGCAGCAGCAGGTTCTCTGTCTTCTTCAGTCCATTCGGCTTGAAGCTGTTCATCGCGGACACCGTGACCTTGAAGCCCTGCTCCTCCAGCTTGCGGGAGAGGCTCACGGCGAGCCGCTGGCAGTTGCCGGTCTGGGAGCCGAACAATACGGTCACTTCACGTGATGCTTGCTGCGAAGCGGCAATTGCCGACTCTGCTACTACTGCTGGAGCAGCGGGGGATTCTGCCTGGACGCTTGATCCCTGGTTACCCTGCAGCGACAGGGCAGATAAGTACCCGCTTAACCATATCTGCTGTGAAGGTGTCAGCGTGGGCAGAAGCTGATTCAGCAGCTCTGCCTGGTTCTCATTAAAAGGACTGTTTGTAACTTGTAGTTGCAACAATATCGACCTCTCCTTAGCGTGCAATCTTCTTTCCTCTTAATATCATGAACTCAGGCTAACACAATACCGGCAAACGATCAACGAATCATATAACAGGCATCATGTTCTTTAAAAGGTAAATACTTGCATAAAATGCACAAAACCCGGCTAAATCATAGTAAAATGCTCTGATTTAGCCGGGTTCATTACTAATTATGATAAGTTGCATTAGATAAAATGATAGACCGGAGATGTCTTTGCCTGCCATTTATAATAGTCTGCGGGTTGCTCTGTGCCGGAAATGGTCCACAAGCAGGTAGATTAGAATGAGAAGGCCTCCGGCATTGATCGCCAGATCGGCCAGATTCATAATCCCGCCATGATTCCCGAAGACCAGGAAATCTGTAACCTGGTGATAAAGTGCCCGGTCAATGGCATTGCCGACAGCCCCGCCAACCAGGAAGCCGCTGGCTGCTTCGAGCAGGGGGCCGCGGATTTTACCCTGACGCCGGTAATAGAAGATTGCTGCTACAAAAATCACGGCAACAATAGCAAAATACTTCCCGAATCCCTGAAAGGAGCTGAAGGCCGCACCGCTGTTCTCATAGTATACAAACCGCAAATGCGGCGTCCAGGAAGGAAGCATCTCCCCAAGCTCCATATGGGTACGCACTATCCACTTGGTCGCCTGATCTAGCATCAGGACGAAGACAGCTATCAGATAAAAAAGCATCGGCAGTTCCCCTATCTTCTCTAGTTGTTCAACTCATGATCAGGGTCATAGTAATAGTCAAGGCCGTGGTCAAGGTCACTGTTTGTCACAGAATCAGTCTACCATATTCATCTGGATACTTACAAAAATATAGCCGGACCATCCCGTCAGGGACAGTCCGGCTGTTATTCTTCAGGTCATTACGTATCGTATATGCGCTACGGGATGGACAAGGTCCAAGGCTCTGCTTACCACAAACGAATGGACGATAGATATACGATGAACACACGCGGGTGTACCTTACCCTAGCACAGGCCTGACCTTACCAGGCGTAGGCTTCCGGTGCCGGTTTGCCCGGTCCCGGGAAGATCTCGTCCAGCTTCTTCAGTGTGGCCTCATCCAGCGTAATCTCGGTCACCCGCAGGGAGTCCTCGAACTGCTGGATCGTACGCGGCCCGATAATCGGTGCGGTCACAGCCGGATTCGCCAGTACCCAGGCTAGAGCGACCTGATCCTCATGCTCGCCCAGCTCCTTGCAGAGCGCGGAGAACTGCTCCAGCTGGCTGCGGTGCTGCTCCAGCTTGGCTGAACGGGCACTGCGCACCCCGGTCTTCGCGAGTGCATTGCGTCCCAGCAGGCCTCCGGCCAGCGGACTCCACGGAATGACACCCAGGCCCAGCTCCTGTGAGGCAGGCAGCACTTCCAGCTCCGGCGTCCGCTCCAGCAGGTTATAGAGATGCTGCTCGGAGACAAGGCCGAGGAAATGGCGCTCCTTGGCCTTCGCCTGGGCAGCAGCAATATGCCAGCCCGCGAAGTTGCTGGAACCGATATAGTCGGCTTTGCCCTGGGACACCAGGATCTCGAATGCGCCCCACAGCTCGTCCCACGATACGTTCCGGTCGATATGATGCATCTGATATAGTTCAATATGATCGGTCTGCAGGCGCCGCAGCGAGCCTTCAAAATGCCGTCTGATCTTGTAGGCAGACAAGCCTGAGCCGGAATTGGGACCGTCCTGCTCGTCGAACATGTCATTGTAGACCTTGGTGGCCAGCACTACCTTCTCACGCCGTCCGCCGCCCTGCTGAAACCAGCGGCCGATAATTTCCTCCGTCCAGCCCCGCCGGTCCTGGCCGCCGTACACATTTGCCGTATCGAAGAAATTAATGCCCGCATCGAGGGCCGCATCCATAATTCTGAAGGCTTCCTTCTCCTCCGTCTCCGGCCCGAAATTCATCGTCCCCAGACACAACTGGCTGACCTTTAACCCCGATTTACCCAAATAACTGTACTTCATCGCAATTCCTCCCTTTCACTCCTGCTAGATTGGCTGCTTCATATTCACTATAACCCTTAGAGTCCACTCTAAAGCAAGTTTTGCTGGGATACTTAAGACTAGAACTCAAAGCTTGGTCGTCGCTGCGGTGAACATTTGGCCCTCCGGCCGCTGCCCAGTTTGGAGCACAATGTCTGCTGTTTTCCACATACAATGTGGCCGGTTTTTCGATTACATTCGGCCCACACATCTCCGCCAAGCCCAATGTAGTCGGTTTTTCGATTACATTCGGCCCACACGCTTCCGCCAAGCCCAATGTAGTCGGTTTTTCGATTACATTCGGCCCACACGCTTCCGTCACGCCCAATGTGGTCGGTTTTTCGATTACATTTGCACCACACACCTCCGCCAAGCGGTATGTAGTCGGTTTTTCGATTACATTCGGCCCACACGCTTCCGTCACGCCCAATGTAGTCGGTTTTTAGCATACATTTGGCCCCGTCCCCTCATTCGCCCTTTCGCTCCCCATCGTCCCCTTCCCCCACCCGGGAGAATCCCCAAATATACAAAAAAAACAAGCCCCAGAAAGAGACTTGTTCCGCACTAACTATAATCCATCATATTATTGCATTACCCATGTACCTACTAAGCAGATACTCAGCACTTACTCGATACTCACTCTAACCCTCACCAAGCGCCGCTCCATGCCCGGCTTCACCGTTATCCGGGAACAGCACCTCGCCTGTCTTCAGTTGAATGTCCACAATCTCCTGCAGCGTACCCGACAGCTCGCCGGGCGGATAGGGCTTGGTCAAATATTTCTGCACATTGTCCATCATGCTCTTATCGTCCTTGTCCAGCGCCGAGGAGATGACAATCGGCACCTTCTCGGTCCGGGGATCGTTCTTGAGCATGCGGATCAGATCCCAGCCGTCCAGCTCATCGCCCAGCATCAGATCGACAACGATCGCTACGAAGGGCGTTTTGACAGCCTGGTCAAAAGCTTTTTGCGGATGATAATGATGGGTGACCCGGAAGCCCTTACCCTTCAGCTCCTCTGAGAGCAGCAATGACAGGCTGTAATCATCCTCCACAATCATCACATCCGGCTTCTGCTCCTTGCCAGCGCTCCATCTTAACGAATGTTCCTCCTCCGGGTGGCCGGTCTCTGCCTGCATCACCGGAAGACGGAACCATACCGTCGAGCCTTCGCCCTCCACGGATTCAATCCCGATCGTTCCCTTCTGCTTCTCAATAATCTCCTTGCAGATGGCCAGCCCGAGACCTGTACCGCCAATTCGCTTGGAGGCACTGTTGTCCACTCGTCGGAATTTCTGGAACAACTGCCCGATCTGATTCTTCGGAATCCCGAGTCCGTGGTCCTGAATCCGTACCATAATCGATCCCGGTTCGTTATGAAGCATGACCTTAATTTCACCTGCGCCCGGCGAGAACTTGATCGCATTGCTCAGCAGATTGGTCAGCACCTGGATGATCTTATCCTTGTCTACCTCAACCTCGGGATTCAGCGCCTCGTCCTCCAGCAGAATATGGTGGGTACCGCTCAGCTTGTACTGATCGATGACACTCAGGACCGTCTCGCTAAGGTTAACCTTCTCCACATTATACAGCTGTGTGCCGGACTCCATCCGCTGCAGGTCCAGGAAGTCGTTAATCAGCTCCGTCAGACGCTTGGCTTCCTTATGAATCGTCTCCAGATATTTCAGCTGCTTCTCCGGCTTCATGGTTTTGGACAGGAGCAGCTCCGTGAAGCCCAGTACACTCGACAGCGGCGTCCGCAGCTCATGGCTGACGGTGCTGACCAGCTCTGACTTCATCAGATCCAGCTCATACTCGCGGGTAATGTCACGGTGGACGAACAGCGTCCCCACACGGACCTCCCGGCGGAAGACCGGTATGGCATAGGCATCCACATGCTTCATGTCTTCCTTGCCGATAGAATACTTCATCGCACTGGAGTCAGTGGTATGCTCGGACATCGCCTTCTGGTAAAAGCGACCCAGCTCTTCCGATTCATTCACCCGGAGGGTGAAATGCTCCATCCAGCGCTCCTTGGGAATCAGCATGCCTTCTGTCCAGTCCTCATAGCTGAACAGTTGGCTGAGCGCCTTGTTGATGTGCTGAATGACGCCGTCCGTGCCAACGAACTGGATGCCCTCATTGACATTGTTCACAATATCCTGATTCAGCTTGCGGCCATTCTCAATCTCCTCGTACATGAACAGGCGTTCAATGGCCAGGGCAACCCGGTTCATCATCCCCTGGATTTCGTCGGTCTCTTCCTCCGTGAACGGATGCCCGATGCGGGTTCCGCAGAAGACTGCCAGAATCTCATCCTCCGCATTCACCACAGTCGTATAGTAGTCGTAACAATATACCTCATTGGCGGAGATTCCCTGCTCTCTGACCGAGCCCACCCGCTTCACCATGTACGACTTTTCCACGCTCAGGCGGTACAGAATCTCCTTGCTGCCCTCACCGATGTACCGCTCCACATTCTCCGGCGGAACCCCTTTGACCACCGCTATCTTATCCTTGACCAGCAGAAAAAGACTGGAGTCGAACGAGTACAGACGGTTCATGAATTGGTTGAACTTGTCGGCAAATTCCTGCTTGTCCAGCGTATAGGTGATCTCATGATTCAGCTGATTGTTAAGCTCCAGCATCATGGATGTCTGCTCCGTGCTTTTCAGCGTCTCCGCCAGCTCCTGCTGCACATTCTTCATCGAGGTGACGTTATTAGCAATCAGGATATACTGGTAGATCTGGCCTTCATCGTTCAGATAAGGCATGATTGTCAGCTGCAGCCAGAGCGGCGAACCTTCCTTGGCCTTCAGCTCCGTCTCTCCGCTCCACACTCCGCCGGTCGATAGCTTGCGGATCATCTGCTCCACCTGTGATTCCGAAATATTATGCAGCTCAAACAACCGGTAGGTGTATCCGATAACCTCGGAGCTCTTGTACCCTGTGTAGACGCTCAGATTATCGTTCGCGTAAGTGAACACGCCTTTGTTCGACAGAATGCCGACGGCAGAGGTCTGATTCAGCGCCTTCATCATGCTCTCGATTTCACTGAGTGACCGCTCCAGTCTGTACTGCTGATCCTGCAGCTCGTCCTGCTGGGCGTGCAGCTCTTCATTCTGCATCATGAGCTCTTCCTCTTTATCCTGGATGCTATGAGCCATATTCAGAAAAGCCTCATAGAGCCGCCCGATCTCATCCTGCTTATGCAGCTTACCGAGCAGAACCGCATCACCGGCCGCCAGCGAATTCGTTGCTTCCTCCAGCTTCACAATCGGATCGATGATAATTTTGAGCATCTGCCAGATCAGCAGTGTGAAGAACAGCAGCAGCAAAGTGCTAAGCAGAAAAGCAACAAAAGTGAACGTATCCGCCTGCCTGATGGAGCGGGAGTTCAGCTCATTCAGCAGCGCATCCGAATTGGCTTTGAATTGCTTCGTGTAGCTCAGGAATTCGTTCACAGCCCGGGTACTGCCGCTTTGGGACAGGTTCCGGATTCCCTCGTAATCATTATTCTTCACTAAGAGCATCACTTCAGGCAGGGTCTGGCTCTTGTACTGTTCATAGAACACCTTGAGGTCATCTCTGTACCGGACTTCTTCAGCCGACAGCTTCAGGGAGGAATACTGCTCCAAAATGCCATCAAGCCCCTTAAGCGCAGCGTTCAGCAGCACAAGCTCGTTCTCACTCTGAGTAGCCACATAACCTCTCGCCCGGAAAAAGACCTCGCTTAGCGTCACCGCCAGCTCGTTGATCGTCGCCGTCTTATGTTGCAGCACTTCACGTTTCTGATCCAGCTGTTCCTGCTGGGCATTGATATAGAAGACAAGCCCGATTCCTCCGGCCATAATGGCAACGAACAGCAGCAGAAGAATCCGGTAATATTTCGTTTTGATGCTCCGGCCTTTAAGCTTAAGGTTTCTCACTCAGAATATCCTCCACGAGCTGCAGCAGCTCCATCGGGCTGAACGGCTTGGGCATGAAATAACGGGCTCCCGCCTCCCTGGCCCGGTTACGGTCCATCTCCTGTGCCTTGGCGGTCAGCATCATAATCGGCGTCCGGCTCTTCAGCTCCCCGTCCAGCTCGCACAGCACTTCAATGCCGGTCATGACGGGCATCATGTAATCCAGAATCACCAGGTCGTAAGGTTCTGCCGCCAGCCTGGCGAGCGCCTCGCCCCCATTCTCGGCAGTATGGGTCTCCACATTCTCGAGATCCTCCAGCGTATCCTCAATCAGCATGCGCAGAACCTCTTCATCATCTACAATCAGTACCTTTTGTACCATAGCTCACTCTCACCTTTCAGTCATCCCTGCTTGGGATGCATTGCATTTAGAACAGAAACCGGTGGGCCAGACGCTCAATCCGGGTCAGCAGCTCCGGCAGATGGAACGGCTTAATGACATAATCATCCGCCCCCATCTGCAGCGCATGGACAATATCCCGCTGGTTATTGCGGCCGGTCAGCATGATCACGAGAATGTTCACCTCAGGATAGCCGCTGCGGATCTTCTCCAGCACCTCAAGCCCGTCAAGCCCCGGCATGACGCCGTCCAGCAGAATCACATACTTCTCTTCAGGAGCATACCAGTCCGATTTCAATAAAAGCGCGCCGTCCGCGTAACTCGTAACCTTCACTCTGGCGTTAGTCCCGGGCTGCCAGGCAGCGAAGTGGGTCGTTACCATTCTGCGGATCAGCGGATCATCATCCACAATAATGACATTAAGCAGCGTCTCGCGCTGGCCCAGCAGCAGATCCTTGCTGTACAGGGTACTCTGGTTCCTGCCGTTATGCTTGCTGGCATAGAGCGCCAGATCCGCTTCCTCTACTAATGTATCGGCATCCTGCACCTCTCCGTTAACCTCGGTCACTCCGCAGGAGAAGGTAACATGGAAGCTCTCACGTTTGGCCTGGAATTCCCGGGCCGCGAAGACCTCCTGAATCCGCTCCATCACAAGCAGCGCCTGCTCAGCAGGAGTATTGGGCATGAACAGGGCAAATTCCTCGCCACCATAGCGGCAGAAGGTATCCTCCGTGCGGATGGACTGCTTCACCAGCTCCGAGAAGCTCTGCAGCACCTCGTCCCCCATCAGATGCCCGTAAGTATCATTAACCTGCTTGAACAGATCGAGATCCAGCAGAGCGAGGGAGAAGGTCCGGCCTGTCCGTCTGAAATCGGCGATCAGCTGCTTCATCGTCTGGTTGAAGTACTTGCGGTTGAACGCCCCGGTCAGCTCGTCGACAATGATCGATTCCTGCCACTCCTTTTTCAGTTCAAAGCGGTTCTTGATCAGCACCAGGAACAAATCGATGTCCACCGGCTTCTGTATGTAATCCATAACCCCCAGCGAATAGGCATACTTCTGAACCTCAATAGAATGCTCGCCGCTGATGATAATGATCGGGATCCGCTCTTTCTTGGCTTTGCCGATAATCTGCTTCAGCACATCGATCCCGCTGCGGTCCGGCAGCAGAATATCAAGGAGGATCAAATCCGGCTTCGTTTCATAAAAAAGCTTCAGTCCGCGTCCGGCCGACAGCGCAATGCTGACATAATAGGACTGGCGCTCCAGCGATTCCCGCAAAAAAGCGACCAGCTCCACATCATCGTCCACGATCAGAATCTCGTACTGCTGGTGGACATTGCCGTGGGACAATGCAATCCCGGGAGTCAACGGGGGCACCGCGCCTTTCGATTCCGGTTCGTCAA
Organism: Paenibacillus sp. FSL R7-277; assembly: GCF_000517965.1. Lineage (NCBI taxonomy): Bacteria > Bacillati > Bacillota > Bacilli > Caryophanales > Paenibacillaceae > Paenibacillus > Paenibacillus sp. FSL R7-277. The sequence goes on along the minus strand of NZ_ASPX01000120.1, from coordinate 47,327 downwards.
AGAGCTCCAGCACCGGATAGATATAATCGCCCCATTCTGCTTCCGTCCAGCTTCTATGGTTATCATCCGAGAAATAGAGCAGCGCATTACCCGAGAAAGCCTCTACGGTATCGAGACCCACAGTGCCCGAGGTGCCCTTCAAATTATGCAGGAAACGGTAAATATCCTTCTCCTCGACTGCTGACTGTTCCGACCATTTCTGCAGAGTTTCTCTCGTGCGCTCTTCAACCAGCTCTTTATATTTTCTCGTTGTCATAATAGCTCCTTATATCCAGCTTATCGTTCAAAACTCAAATAAATCATATTTCACATCAAGTGTCAACATTATTATACCCTCAGGAAAATGCAGGCTCAAATCTCTGATCAGCCCGACACAAAAGCTTTGGTTGATAACCTATCCTTGATTTGACATAATAATTAAAATCGTTCATTCCGTTAATGCGGCAATGAGCGAAGATTTCAGACCATGGATAACGGGAGGCTTTTCAATTGAAGGGGATTATTACGGTACTCGGAAAAGACAAGGTAGGCATTATCGCCAAAGTGTGTACATACCTCGCAGAGCACAATCTGAACATTCTGGACATCTCCCAGACGATTGTGCAGGATTATTTCAACATGATGATGATCGTGGACATCTCTGCCCCCAGCAAGTCCTTCGAGGAGATTGTGGAGGAGCTTCAGCAGGTAGGGGAAGACATCGGTGTGGAAATCAAGCTGCAGCATGAGGATATCTTCAATATTATGCACCGGATTTAACCGGCGAGGGAGGAGCAAGGCTAGTGATCTCGATAGTAGAAGTTCAGGAGACGAATAAAATGATCCGGGAAATGAACCTGGATGTCCGCACCATTACGATGGGCATCAGCCTGATGGACTGCGCCCATACCGATATGAAGGTGTTCAACCAGAAGGTGTATGACAAAATTACCCGCTCTGCCGAGAAGCTCGTGAAGACCGGCGAGGATCTGGAGCGCCAATTCGGGGTGCCGATTGTCAACAAACGGATCTCCGTAACGCCGATTTCGATTGCTGCGGGAGCTGTACATACCGATACCTACGTGCCTGTCGCCCAGATTCTGGACAAGGCTGCCAAGGAGGTAGGCGTCAACTTCATCGGCGGGTATTCCGCGCTGGTGCAGAAGGGCTGTACGAAGGGCGACCGGATTCTGATTGACAGTATTCCGGAAGCGCTGGCGGTGACCGAGCGAGTCTGCTCCTCCGTCAACGTCGGCTCCTCGCGCAGCGGCATCAACATGGACGCCGTGAAGCTGATGGGCGACATCATTCTCCAAACGGCGGAGCGTACCAAGGACCGCGACTCCATCGGCTGTGCCAAGCTGGTTGTATTCTGTAATGCGGTCGAGGATAACCCGTTCATGGCCGGTGCCTTCCACGGGGTCGGCGAGCGGGAGTGTGTGATTAACGTTGGCGTGAGCGGTCCGGGTGTGATCAAGCGGGCGCTGGAAGAGGTCAAGGGACAGGACTTCGAAACCCTGTGCGAGACGATCAAGCGTACAGCCTTCAAGGTTACCCGTGTCGGACAGCTGGTCGCGCAGGAAGCCTCCAAGCGGCTGAATGTACCCTTCGGCATCATCGACCTGTCGCTGGCCCCTACGCCCGAGATAGGCGATTCTATCGCAGAGATCTTCCAGGTCATGGGCCTGGAGGAAGCCGGGGCTCCCGGCACCACAGCAGCACTCGCCATTCTTAACGACAATGTCAAAAAAGGCGGAGTCATGGCCTCCTCCTATGTCGGCGGCTTAAGCGGTGCCTTCATCCCGGTCAGCGAAGACCACGGCATGATCCAGGCCGTCCAGCGGGGTGCGCTGACGCTGGAGAAGCTCGAAGCCATGACTTGTGTCTGCTCAGTAGGCCTGGACATGATTGCCATTCCCGGCAGCACCAGCAAAGAGACCCTCGCAGGCATCATTGCCGATGAAGCCGCCATCGGGATGGTCAACAACAAGACCACAGCGGTCCGCGTCATTCCGGTCATCGGCAAGGACGTCGGTGAAATGGTCGAATTCGGCGGCTTGCTGGGATACGCTCCTGTCATGGCTGTCAACCCGTTCAATTGTGCGGGCTTCGTCAACCGTGGCGGACGGATTCCCGCGCCGATTCACAGCTTCAAGAACTAAGTGAGCATGCAGGCTTAATTGCATTCTGTACATCTAAACCTCCTGATTTTCAATCCATTCTGCGTTTAGTTGTATATCGTACATGTATAAGGCCGTTTTTTCTTACTACTCACACTTTTAGGCAGAGTTAGTTGTACAGACTACACTTAAACGTGACTTGTGTGAAGTTTCGCTGTTTTAAGTGTACGTTCTACAACTATCCCTAAATTTCACTTGGAGCAAAAGACTTCATCGAGGAAATGGGTGAGTTTTATTATTTTCTTTAACAACCAATAAGACACGCTGCCTTCCCTCTCCGGGGGCAACGTGTCTTATTGGTTGTTGTGCCGGGCATCAAGAACCGGACATCAGCGCTGCGGCAGCTCTGGCGGTACGATAATATGGGACAGCTTCGCAGGGTCCATCAGAAGGTACAGGCTCTGAATCCGTTCCCCGCTGGAATCCGTACTCAGGCAGAGCACGCACTTCACGACTCCCTGATCGGTGAAGATCAGACCCGGCTCGCCGTTCAGCAGCCCGCAGGAAGGCTTCCACTCCCGCAAATAGTGCATAACCCGCTTCGAGGTCAGCAGTGCAGTAACTCCCCGGCGGCCGGTCATCGGCCGGAGAATGGTATGCACCTCGCGGCCACCGCCGTCGGCAACCAGTACCGGATGCTCGCCCAGCAGCTCCAGCATGCCGCCAACGTCATAGGAGGTGAACGCGGCAGTGAAGCGCACCAGCAGATTCTCGGTGACTGCTCCATATCTGAGCGAGGGTAACCGGGAAGCCGGCTCTGTCTGCAGGATACGCTTGGCCCGGCTGAAGATCTGCCGGCAGTTGCTGCCCGACTTGCCTAACATTCCGGCAATGGCTTCATAGTCGTATTCGAAGGCCTCCCGCAGTACGAATACCGCACGTTCCGTGGGAGACAGACGTTCCAGCAGCACCAGAAAAGCATACGACAGATTATCCTTGCGTTCTGCCGCCGCTTCCGGGCCGTCATATCCCTCGCTTACCGGCTCAGGCAGCCACTCCCCGATATAAGTCTCTCTGCGGCTGCGTGCCGAGTTCAGCATATTGAGGCAGCGGTTGGTCACGCCTTTGGCCACATAGGCTTTGATATTCTGAATGCCGCTCCGGTCCCGGTGCTGCAGCTCGGCGAACATATCCTGCACCGCATCCTCTGCATCGGCAATCACGCCAAGCATCCGGTAGGCAATGGAGAAGGCATAGCCTTTATAGCTCTGATACAGCTCCTCCATACCGGGATTCTCCGCCACAGGTGTCTTGGCCTGAGCCGTTATTTTACCCCTGTCCACTTCATGCCTCCCCCCCTTCCTTACGATTCCGGCTGCTTCATTAACCGAAGTTAGCCGAAGCAGCCCGGGAACATCCCGGTTGTAATGGCAATCCGGTTCCAGCTGTTGATCGTATTGATCGCCATAATCCAGTCTACCAGTTCCTCTTCGCTAAAGTGCGTAAGCATCTTATGGTACAGCTCCAGCGGAACACCAGCTTCGCTGATCAGCGTGACCTGCTCGGCGAATTCCAGCAGCACACGTTCCTTCGCACTGAATAACGGCGCTTCGCGCCACACACTCAGCAGCAGAATATGATCGGCATAATTGCCCAGCTTCATCAGATCCTTGCCGTGCATATCCAGACAGAACGCACAGCCGTTGATCTGGGAGACCCTTATTTTAACCAGCTCATACAACACCTTATCCTTGCTGCGGCTTCCTGCATGCTGCTCCAGCGCCATCATTGCCCGGAATGCCGGGCCGTTAACCTCACGATAATTCATTCTTAGACTCAAATTAGGTCGCCTCCATTATGGTTGTATTGCTCTTCATAACTGTAGACAAGATAGAGCCGGTTGTTGTGACACAAAAAAAGCAGGACAGCGAAATTCCGCAGCCCTGCCCGTTTATTCCTGTTATGCGCTCAGGCTCTTGGCCCTGCGCGAGGAGAACAGCCGCCAACCGGTCAGGAGCGCCGATAACAGGCAGATCCCGGAAGAAGTCAGGAAGACTGCATGCATCCCCGAGAGGAACAGCTCCGGACGTCCTTCTACCAGCCCGGTTACCCGGTAGCCGGCCTTGCTGCTCATTACATTGAACAGGATAGAGGTGGCTAAGGTAATTCCGACGACCATCCCCACATTACGGACCAGCGAGTTCACGCTGCCTGCCGAGCCTAGCTGTGTTCGCGGCACCGTTGACATAATCAGCGAGTTGTTCGGTGAGCCGAACATCCCGCTGCCGATGCCGAGCATGGCGATCCAGACGCCGACCAGCATAACCGGACTGCCTTCATGCAGCCGGGCCAGCCCGAACTGGGCAACCACCATCACGATCAGCCCTGCGAAGGTGAGCAGCTCCGAACCGATTTTGTCCGACAATGCCCCGCTTAATGGAGCGACTATCACCATGCAGATCGGGTAGAGCATCAGCAGGAAGCCTGCATCGAAAGGGGACATGTTCAGCATATTCTGCGCATAAAACGGCGCGATGATATTGAAGCAGAAGTTCGAGACGAACACCAGAAAAGCACAGAATATGCTCAGTGAGAACAAGGGATTCCTAAACAGGGTAAGCTGAAGCAGCGGCTGGGCGCTGCGCTGCTCCACAATCAGGAAGACGATGAAGGTAATCACCGCAGCGGAGAGAGCGGCAATGATCCGGGTATCCCCGTATCCAAGCTGCTGGCCGAGCAGAAGTCCGGCGAACAGAGAAACGATGAAGACAGCAAACAGCAGGCTGCCGGGAACATCAATCCCTGACTTCACGCGTACCAGATCCTTCGGCAGTACCTTCCAGCCCAGTGCAATCGCCACAATTCCAATCGGCACATTCACCCAGAAAATATACTCCCAGCCCATCGACGATACGATAATTCCGCCTAAGCTGGGCCCCGCTATACTGCCGAGGGACACGAAGGTTCCAATCAAGCCGAGAGCCTTGCCGCGTTCCGTAGACGGGAAAATATCCGTAACAATGCCCTGGCTGTTCGCCATGGTCATCGAAGCACCGACTGCCTGCACTACACGGGAAGCAATGAGCAGCGGCAGGCTGTGGCTTAATCCGCAGAGCAGAGAGCCGATGGTGAAGACGACCATGCCCAGCTTGAACATCCTGATTTTGCCGGCAATGTCACCCAGCTTCCCGAAGAACAGAATTACTGAACAGATCGCCATCAAATACCCGGTTGTCACCCACTCCACCTGGGCTACCGGCAGCCCCAGCTCCTTCACCAGCACCGGCAGCGCAATATTCACAATACTTCCATCCAGTGTAGACATAAAAGTAAACAAATTAAGCACGATCAGAATCAGCCAGCGCTTCTTCTGTATCCCGGCATCCTCCTGATAGGTCGCCTCTAAGCTGCTCATCCACTAACACCCTCTTGGTTCAAATGTAATCTAGTTGCACACGCAACAAACTAATCCTTCACAGTGTACTGCAAATTAGTTGCGTACGCAACAAAATTACGGTAAGATCTGAGACAGGGCGGTATGCCTTAGGCAGGCTGCCGTTATAATCCTCAGCGAGGTGTCCATTGTGACTTTAAATAGAGAACCCATCGGGAAGCTGATCTCCCATCTTCACCGTCAGAACCAAAAAATACTGGCCAAGGAGCTGCTTCCCTACGGCATCGGCAGCGGAGGCCAGCATAGCTTCTTAAAGCTGGTGCTGAGTCATCCGGGGATCACCCAGGATCAGATGACCAGCCGGATTAAATGCGATAAAGCGACAACTACACGCTCCGTCAAGCTTTTGGAGGCCTCGGGATATATTGAGCGCCGGACAGATCCGACCGACCGGCGCTCCTTCCTGCTGTATCCAACTCCCAAGGCGCTCGATTTCGCCCCTGCCTTCCAGGCGCTGCTGGATGACTTCAACCGCGAGCTGTCCATGGACCTCACCGAGAGTGAGCTGGATACGCTGATAGATCTGCTCCATAAGGTCACCCGTAACTCAGACCGGCTGAACGGGCAGGGCTGAGCGTATTCATTAAGTAGAGAAAATCCAGCAGTCACTGCTGTCCCCCGTGTTCAGCCGCAAATAAGGCGCCTTGAAGCTGGCCTTCTGCGCGGAATTCACTCGGCAGCTTGCCGACATGCTCCCGGAACAGCTTGCTGAAATAACGGTCATCCCCGAAGCCGGACCTGCAGGCAATTTCACACACCGGGACAGGGGTCTCCAGCAGCAGTGCTTTCGCCAGCTCCAGGCGCATGCGCCGCAGGCACTCCCCGAAAGTCTCACCGGCAAAGCGGGCGAAGCACCGGCTGAAATAGCCGCGGCTCATATGGATAGCAGCGGCAACATCGCCCTGATTGATTTTATCGCCGGCATGGCTCTTCATATAACGCACAGCGCTGATCAGGCAGAGCATCACCTCTTGACTCAGGCCCAGCTCAATCATCCGGCGCTGGACATACCCCGTGAACTGATGCAGCCAGACTTGCCAGTGCCGCCAGTGCCGGTTGCACTCTGCCGCCAGCGCGAGCTGTTGCGCTTCCTCCGCCGTAAGCAGCAGCCGGCTCCAGCCCCGCAGCAGCTCTTGGCCAAAGTCCGCCACTGCCGCAGGGTCCGGCTGCTGCATCGCAACCCCGCTGAGGAACAGATCCCATTCTCTCCGCTCCAGCGTCCAGCGTAGATTCTGCGCCTGTACCAGCGCGGAAGGGACGCCCGTCTCCGGCCGTTGCCGCGCGGCCAGCGCCTGCAGTTCACCATAGTACAGCCTCGGGAGCGCCTGGCCGCCCGCCGCATAGAACAGCGCCTGCCGGGCTGACTGTTCCAGCACCGCAGCGATTCTCTTCAGCGGCTGACCGCGCACCCCCTCCAGCAGCGCCGCTGTCCAGCTTGTCCCAAGCACCGCTCCCAGCTCTCCTCCGATCCGTGCTGCATCCACAGGATACGGCAGCGGAGACAGCCACATTCCCGGCACAGCATGCAGCGTGGAATTTCTCACCAGAGACAGCGCGTACAGCTGCTCTTCCTTCAGTTCCGGCGTAAGCGGCACATATAGCAGCGCTTTGTCCTCAGCGATTACTTTTTGCTCTGCTTTTGAAGGGATGCTCTTGTTTCCGTCCTCCCACCTGATCCGCTCCACCAGTCTGCGGATGATTTCATCGGCATTCTCCGGCTCCAGCAGCGTTTTGACAATGTAATCCACCGCTCCCAGCCGCAGCGCCTCCTGCACATCATCGAATTCATGATGGCAGGTCAGCACCACGCACCGTACCGCGGGATACCGCAGCCTCACCTCCCGGATCAGCTCGAACCCGGTCATTCCCGGCAGCGACAGATCCACGAACAACAGATCCGTCTCCTGCTCGCGCAGCAGCTCCAGTGCCGCATGCCCGTCTCTGGCCTCTCCGGTAATCACCACCCCGAAGGACGGCCAATCCAGCAGTGAGATGAAACCCTTGCGCACCAGACGCTCATCGTCTACGACAACAGCCTTAATCATCGAAGTCCTCCTTGCTTTTGATAGGAATAATGATGGATACCGGGTTCCGTCTTTCTCACCGCTCTTCGTGAAAGCGTTTCAATATATAGATACAATACCATATTTTGTTTATTCTGAAAATAAAAAGGCATGCACTTCAGGCTTGAACTCGATGCTTGGTCGTCGCTGTGGTGAACCTCTGACTTCCGGCCGCTGTTGTCCCCAGATTTCATGATTTCTTACAACATAAAAAGAGCTGCTCACAGGCAGAATATCCGCCTTTTAAACAACTCCGCTTGTATTTCTACTTCACTATTTTAACCCTTCAGGCCTCATCATGCCCAACCACAATTTAAAGACTGATGCTCTACTAGGGCAAGCGACCCGCCCGCCTACCTTCACCTAAAAAGCCGCCCGATTAGCCTCCCGGCCCCTCACTCCAGGCTTGAACCGGAACAATCCGCCCGCCTGCGGCCAGCGTTCCTGCTCTTCTGCACTCATGTATCCGCGTGCCGTAGTGATGTACAGTTCGTCCAAATTCCCGCCGCCGAAGGTACAGGAGGTTACATAATGCGCCGGAACCTCAATTTTCTCCAGCTGCTCGCCTGTATGGGGATTCCACCGTGAGATACAACCCCCGCGCCAATGGGCAACCCAGAGCATGCCTTCACTGTCGATCGTCATCCCATCCGGCCAGCCTTCGCCTTCCGCCAACCGGATGACTGTCCGGCGCCCGCTTACCGAGCCGTCTGCCAGCGAATAATCCATTACATCGATCCCCTTGGTCAACGTGTCAATATAATACATGACCCCCAAGCTGTCGTTCCAGGCCAAGCCGTTGGAGATGCCGATCCCAGTCAATACCTGCCGGACCTCACCGGCGGACTCCATTACATACAGGCTGCCATCTCTTCCCGCAAACCTTCTGTTCATCGAGCCGAACCACAAGCGTCCACGGCTGTCGCATTTGGCATCATTCAGCCGGTTACCGGGAATTCCGGTCTCCACCGTTGCCAGCAGCTCCACAGGCTGATGCTCCATATATCTGTAGATCCCGTCCTCCATCGTCAGAATCCAGCCGCCGCGCTCCGCCGGTACGGCTGCACTTACCTTTCGCTCAAAGGAATGAATATCATCCGTCCCCTTGGCGGGGTCATAGAGATGTAATTCATTGCTGTCAACATCCATCCAATACAGTCTGTCCTTCCTGTGATCCCAATGGGGACCTTCTCCGAGTGCCGCCTTCGCAGCAACCACGCGTTCCATCGTTCCGCTCAACATAAATCCTCCTCTACTAAATACTCTTTCTATGTACTACTGCTCTTCAGCCTCCAGCCTCCAACCTGACATACACCTGTCCGGTTCGCATGCTATGCTGAATGCAGCACAATCCTATGAACTGAGGTGACCCATATGAAGGTCGAATGGAGAAAACAAGACAAAGCCCTATACCTCCCCCCTGCCGAACCGGGGCTGATTCAGGTACCCGCCTTCCCGTATTTCACCCTGCGTGGTGAAGGCAATCCCAACGGCAGCGCATTCGCAGAAGCAGTAGCTGTGTTGTATTCCTTGTCCTATGCAGTCAAGATGCTGCCGAGAAAAGGTCCCGCACCCGAAGGTTACTACGACTACACCGTCTTCCCGCTGGAAGGGGTATGGGATCTAAGCGAAGCCGGGCGCCGCTTATTCGTTCTTGATAAGAACGAGCTGGTATACACCATAATGATCCGGCAGCCGGATTTCCTGACCCCTCTGCTTGCTGCAGAAGTGCTGGAGCAGGTCAAGCGCAGCAAGCCGCACCCGCTGCTGGACAAGGCCGTCTTCGCCCGCATCGAAGACGGCCTGAGTGTACAAATGCTGCATATCGGCCCCTATGATGATGAACCGCACAGCTTCGCCAGAATGGAGCAATTCTGCTCTGCTCAGGGCCTGCTGCGGGAGTCTCACCTGCACCGCGAAATCTATATCTCGGATGCCCGGCGTGCCCGCCCGGAGAAGCTGCGAACCGTGCTGCGGTTCAAGGCCGCCCGGCAGGATTAACGCTACATTTTCACCGCATTCCTTACCGTTGAGCTCTTGTGCACCTCCAGCAACTCCCGGTACTCCACCGTCTCAATCTCGCAGCCGGGCCCGATCACAACGCTTCCGCCCCGGACGGTCTGCGCCTGCGTATGCTGAAGCTCGATCCGATCTCCTTCGATCAGCCGGGCCGCGAAGCTCATCTTCTTCCCGGGTCTAAGCAACGCGCCGGAACGGCTGCGCTTGATGGAGATGCTGCCGCCGCCGACCGTATCCGCCCTACAGGGGCCGAATAACGTCAGGTCGAGCCTCTCCGCATTTAATAGTCCGCTGACCTCCAGGACTCCGGTAATCTGCACCTGCTCTGCTTCACAATCGCCCGTAACTATGATCCCGCCGGTCAGCTTGATATCCTCAATCCGCAGCCCGCCGCCTGCCGTAAGCTCTCCTTGTCCGCGCAGGCTGGCTGCGTCTACCCGGCCCTTCACCTTGCACTCCCCGGTGATTTTGATATCCTGTACCCGAAGATTTCCTTCAACCGCTACCTCTCCGGTCTGCGCAAGCTTATGGCAGTCCACATCCCCGCTAAAGGTACATTCTCCCGTCACCTTTACATCCTTAAAAACTCCGCCGACAGAGCTTGACGTTCCGAGTATCTTCAGATCATGGCGTTCTACCGCTTCATTCACCGGTCTTCTCCTCCTTTCCCACCTGGGCACCGGGATGTACAGTCAGTCCCGTTCTATACTCCACCCGGCCAATCGAGCAGCCCTGTCCGATAATGACCGTACCGCCCCTCACTACATCTGCACTCGTGTATTCCAGATCTAGCGTATCTCCCTCGATGAGCTTGGCCCGCAGCCCGATTTTGAGCTTGGGGATCATTCCGCCGAGCAGTCTGCCCCAGGCCGCGTTACCTTTTTTGCGGATCACCAGGCTCTCCACGCCAATCTCCCCTGCCTCAGACTGACCCTGTAGCCCGAACTCCATCCGGCCCGCACTCAGCAGGCCCCCCACCGTGAATACCCCTTCACCGGTCAGCTCCTCCAGCTCACAATCGCCCTTCAGCTTCAGCATGCCGTCCATTACACAGCGCTCTCCCCGCAGACTGCCTTCTCCGTTCACTACTCCATTCAGCTTCATTTCACCAACCTGCAGATTGCCCTTCAGATTGAGAGTTCCGTTCATCTCCAGCTCATCGGCCGTGAGGTCACCCTTCTGCTTCATCACGCCGTCACAGCTATAGGTATGTGCGTGGAGCGCTCCGTTCATCTTACTGACACCGTTGATATTAACTTTGTTATATCTGCCTCCGGCAGCTGTGTTGACCCCATCCATCACCAGATCCGGCAGTTCATTCTTCTCCATGGTCCAGCCTCCTGTGGTTTACTGTTCCTTACTCTATAAGCCGTCTTCAGTCAAACGTCTATTCAGTAGTTCCGCCAGATCGGCAGAGCGAAGCCTGCTCACCAGCCGTACCCCCTCTTCGAAGGCCAGCCCCGCTCCCGGCAGTGCCATAATGAAGAAGCTAACCCCCATCTTCCGCAAAAAAAACAGCTCCCACCCCTTCTCCCCGTACCCCGGCGCATGACTCTCCAGCGTCTGATAGAGCCGGTCTGCTTCCTCCCAGCTGAGCTCCCCCTTACTGAGCAGCCAATCTGCCGCAAATACATTAAGAATCTGCTCGAAGCTCAGCGGTAAGCCCTCGGCCTCCGGTCTCCCGAACCGCTCCAGACTACCCGCCGAAACAATGTTACGTTCCTTTAGCTGGGATACAGTTAAGCTGATTCTGTACGAGGATGCCGGCTCTGACAGCTTATCCGCCAATTCATCCAGGGAGAGATCATCCTTCTTCTGTAAAATATGCTGTACCCGCCCCAAAATCCGCGCCCGCGGAAAAAAGGTCTCTTGTCCCGTAAAGGTAGATTTGCGGATGAACCATTCCTCAGGAATCAACTGCTTCCGCTTCCAGCGGTACAACTGCCCGTAAGAGATTCCTGTCTCATCGAGCAGCTCCTTTTTGGAGATTAAATCCTCTTCCATATCACCACTCCTTGCGCTCATCGTAACATAACACTGTTACGTTGTAAACTGACAAGCTGCCTAAATCGCTCCCCTCCAGTGCAACAGCGCCTCCTCCTATCCACTCCTTCATAAAAAACAGAGCAGAACCTAGCCCTTACCGGCTTCGGATCTGCCCGCTATACTTCATTCTATGAACGCACAACGCCCTTCTGCCGGGCTTCACGCAGCCATTTCGGGTACTCGTTGAACAGCCGGTCATACAGGTCCTCATCGCTGACCTCGTCCAGATCATCCAGCGCGAAGAAATCGGCATTATCCACATAACGGCCCCGCAGATCGTCAAGCTCACGGAGTACGCCATAATCCGCATTGCCCAGTCCCACAAACTGCCAGAAGATATTATGCTTCGAGCTCTGGATCAGCAGCTTCGATATTTTGGGCGTCTCATAGATGCCCCCGTCGCTGAAGAAGACCACATATACCGGCAGGTCGCCCGGCTCCTCCTTCGTATATTTCTTGATCAGATCCGCCATAACCACCGGCTCATTGTTCCCGATGCCCAGTCCCCCGAACATCTTCGGTCCCGGATAGGTCCGCTTCACATAATCCTCATATCCGTGTTCATTCACGCTTGGCATTCTCTTACTCTTAGTGGCGAAGAACCAGACATCCAGCATTCCGTCATCATCCATCTTGGCAGCCACAGCCAGCACCCGTTCAAAAGCCCGCTGCACGACTCCCTTCGCATATAATTGCGCCATGGAGCCAGATGCATCGAACACCACGGCCACCCTTGCCTTCTCCTGGTCAAGATTCTTCTTGCGCAGTGAAATTCCGACCTGCTGCTTCAGGAGATCAATCTTCGTCAAATTCAGGGCAGGCCGGGGAGCCTCCTCCTGGACTGCTTCCTTAGGAGGTCCGCTGTATGCAGCCGCTGCTTCCGTATGGCCTGACACCGGTTGAGCCTCTGCTCCGCTGCCGTGCTCCGGCGCTTCGTCTTCCACCTCGACCCCGTGCGCTTCCGCCAGCGGCTTAAGTCCGCCATGAAAGCCCCGTCCAACCGCGCGAAGCTTGAAGCCCCCGCCATGGCGGTACAGCTCTGCCAGCACGAGCGAGGTCTCGGCGTTACCGTCCATAATTTCATATACCAGCTCCGTACCCTTCCCCGCCGCGCTGATTCTGCAGCCTCTGACATCGGCGAAGGTTCCGGGACCGTCCAGCGTAGCCGCGAAGACGCATTTATCAATGCCCGAGGCGCTAAGCGCACGCAGATCAATGGCGAATTCCCCGCTGTATTTATCGATAGGATTGAATACGACCGTGTGCTTAGGATCAGCTGGCTGATTATAAAAGATAAAGAAATCATCGGACGGAACCTTCCCGTTCCCGCCCACCATGAAGCAGCTGATATCCAGAATCGCCGGAGAACTGCTGCAGGATATCTTCACGGTTGCCTGGGTGGAAGCCTCGTCCAGCTTCGCATTGGAGCCGCTTACCAGCTTGATTATATTAGGATTCATGAATGCACTCTCCTACTCTCATATGTAATACCAGGATGTACCAGATTCCGCTTCCGCAAAAAGGAGCAGACCATTCCCTGCTAAGGATATGTCTGCTCCTGGTTGATCAAAGATTATGACTCTCCATATACAGCCGTTATCTCAGGCTGTCTGCGGAGTTCTCTGCATATAGAGATGCGATGGCTACAGCCAGAAAAGTCTTATTCTTCAGACTTCTCAGCTTCGGCTGCTTCCTCAGCTGGTGCGGCAGCAGCTTCATCAGCCGGCTCCTCCATCACGAGCGGAGGCGAGATCCGCACGATCAGCGTATCTTCAGGGGTAAGGATCTCCCAGCCTTCATGCTTCGGCAGATCGGACACCAGCAATTGATCACCGATATCGAGGCCGCTGATATCTACTTCGAGGTTTGCTTCCAGCTTGTCCGGCAAGGTCCGGATATCCAGCTCATACAGCTCCACCTGCTGCACGCCGCCGCTCTTGACGCCGATAGGATCACCTGTGAAGTGGAAGGCTACCTTGGTATCCAGATCAGCCTTCATGTCAATCTGCTGCAAGTCTACATGAAGCAGCGTACGGGATAACGGCTGGCGCTGCACTTCCTGAATAACCGCATTCTTTGAGCCGGAGCCCGGGAATTCCACCTTCAGGATGGCACGCGGATTTTTGCCGAGAATATCATTAAGTGTTTTGGCATCTGCTGAGAAGGACTGGGTATCTGAACCTGCACCGTAAACTACAACCGGTACAAAACCTTTGCTGCGCTGGGATGAATTCGATCCGGATCTTTCAGTCAAGCGTACTGTGGTATTCATGATATTTCCTCCTAATAGTTTTTTGAGCGCTACGCCCTTTTCGTTAAGAAAGCCGGGCAAGTTGCCGGGGGCGGCGTACGCCAAGTAGTGTCAGCATAGCTGCATTAAAAAACAAGACCAATTAGCTCTTATGTCTAATCAGTCTCTTATTAACCATATTTGCCCGCTATGGAATCAGTATAGCACCGGGAAAAGAACAAGTCAAAATAGGGTAAAATTCAAATCCAATCCATATTTATAAATGATTACGCTGAAATCACACGCTGTAAATGACCTACGGTGCCTCTCTTCCCCTTTCTCGCTTTTTGCCGCACAGGGTAGTAAAATAAAACCACTATACCCGAATGGAGTGAAGATACATGGAACAGATTGCAAAGGGAGAAGGACGTTTCTATATCGCTGGTGACGGAAAAGACCTGGCCGAGATTACATACAGAACCGAAGAGAACACAGGGAATCTGGTGATTGACCATACCTTTGTCTCCGAAGATCTGCGCGGCCAGGGGGCTGGAGAGAAGCTCGTGCGGGCGGTCGTTGACCTGGCCCGTGAGCAGAGTGTCAAGATTGTACCGGTGTGCCCGTATGCGGCCCATCAATTCGAGAAGCACGAGGAATACAAGGATGTACTCAAATAGGAGGAAGAACGTTTGACGAATACAGATACACTGAAACAGATTGAAGAGCTGCAGCAGCGCTGCGAGCAATATGAAGGAATCTCGCTGAAGCTGAACTGGGACATGCTCCGGCAGCCCAGTGTAGCAGGCGGTGCAGAGTGGCTTTTGACCTATGAGGACGGCCTGCTGGTCGGCTTCATCGGCCTGTACGGCATCGGCGGTGATATGGAGGTATGCGGCATGGTCCGGCCGGGCTACCGCCGCCGGGGGATCTTTAGCTCCCTCTGGGAACAGGCCCAGGCCATCATCCGCAGAGGGAAGACGAAGACGCTGCTGCTGAACACCCCTGCGGCTTCGGCTTCAGGCAATGCCTATCTGAAGACCTTGCCGCTTGCCTTCAGCCATTCGGAGTTTCAGATGAAATGGGATGGTGCGGGCAGCAAGGTTAGAGCCTCAGAGGCCAGCTCGGCCTCAGGCAATGTCATGCTCCGGCCTGCACGTCCGGAGGAGACCCCTCTACTCATCGCCTTCGACTGCGACGGGTTCCAGATGACCGAAGAGGACGCCGCTGAAATGTATGAGCTGCACGAACAGGAAGGCTCACAGGAGCATATCATCATTGAGCTCAGCGGCCAGCCCGCCGGGAAAATGCGTCTGTGGTCCGAGGACAACGAAACCTGGATCTACGGATTTACGGTGGACAAGAAGCTGCGCGGTCTCGGCATCGGCCGGAGTGCCCTGCAGCAGACCATTGAGCGGGAGCAGCGGAATTATAACGGAGTGAATCTGGAGGTTGCGCTGGATAACCCGAATGCACTGCGGCTCTATGAGAGCTGCGGCTTCGTCATTCAGAGCCAGCAGGATTATTACACCTATCCTTTGAACGGCTAGCCTGGCAACGAGTATTTCAAGAAGCATACATTTAGCCCATATGCCTGCGCACCAGCACAATGTATGCTGTTTTTCGCATACTTTCGGGCCAAACGCCTGCATGTGAGCACAATGTATGCTGTTTTTCGCATACATTCGGCCCATGCGCCTTCGTGTGAGCACAATGAATGCTGTTTTTCACATACATTTGCGCCAACGCCTGCTGGCTAGCACAATGTATGCTGTTTTTCGCATACATTTGCGCCAAACGCCTGCTGGCTAGCACAATGTATGCTGTTTTTCGCATACAATTCCTAAACAATCAAAAAGCATCCCCTCACGGTCAAATGACCCTGAAGGAGATGCTTTTTGTATCGTCTCCAATTCCAATTCATCGTCTGCTTCTACATCAGTCCGTAGCCCCGCACCTGGGCTTCATCCCGGTCGCTGCGGCGGTTGCTGCATTTCACGCAGCCTGCTGCCTGTTCCTCCCGTTCCAGGAAGACAGACAGCAGGCGCACATAATCCAGCGATTCCTGCAGGGGCATGCCTGCCCCGTCATATAGCTGCCTGCGGCCATCCAGCAGCGAGTAGATGGCGATCGTCTCCGCCGGCTTCCCGTAAGCCTTATGGCAGAATACATTCGCCATATGCAGAAATCCGGTAATCACCTGCGGGTCAGCATGTACCATGAATTTCTGGATATTCAGACTGCGTCCCGTAAGCTTTGAATTCCAGGCCAGCTGAAAAATCACCGCCAGCTCAATCTCAAGCTCCCGGACAGGAACATGCCACTGTTCGAACCGCATCACCGGAATCTCTCCGGTGTAACTGCCTGCGACAATCCGCATCAGCTCATCGGCCACCGCCTGCTTGACATCCCAGTAATGCATCAGGGAAGGAAAAGCATTGCCCTTCGGCGGCCAGCGGCGCTCCAGCAGAAACTGGACAGGCGTCTCCCGGCGCACCTCGGGCCGCAGACTGTAGTAGTCATTAAGCGTATGTCCGACTGCAAATTGAACCTGCTGTCTCCAGCGGGGAAGTCCGGTAGCGGGAGCTCCGCTGCCGGCCGCCTCGGCCCCGCCCAGCATGATGTGCTCCATGCGGTAATCGTTCAGACGTCTGTACCGGCCAGCTTCAGCATCCGGCATCGTTCCTGTGATGTCTCCTGCCGCCGCGCCCATCCTTAAGAGACCGCCGCGCAGATCTCGATGAACTGGCGCCCGTAAGTGCGGCAAGCCTCTTTTTCCGCTGCATTCGGACCGTATTCAATCTTCAGGCTGGGCTGCACAATCTCTGCCCCGCGCTCCTTCAGCTTCTCTTCAATCTGATCCACTGCTCCGCAGTAGATCGCATACCCGGTGTCTCCGCTTCCGAAGGCCGCCGCCTTACAGGCGCTGAGATCCAGCTCATCCAGCTCTTCATAGAAATCCAGGAATTCATCCGGCAGCTCGCCGTCTCCCCATGTGTACGCACCCAGCATTACAGCCTCATACGCTTTTATCTCATCCGCATTGCAGTCCATGACCGATTTCAGTACGGCCTCTCCGCCTGCCGCGCGTATTCCTTCCACGATCAATTCAGCGATTTCCTCCGTATTGCCAGTCAAGCTGGCATATGCCACTAGCACTTTAGCCATGACTTTTATCCTCCCAGGGTCCAAATGAAATGTATTCTCTATAATCCGGTCCCTTAAGCAGACCGCATCTTACTTACCTTAATACTGTGTTAATCTCATTCTATTTGATAATGATTATCATTGTCAATATTAAAAAAGCGATCCTTCTCTTATCCTGGCCACCCTTGCCGCATAATACAAGCAGCGCCAGTCCAGGACATAACTGCTGCCCGGAGCTGACGCTGCTCAGTATTACTATTATCATATGATGTGTGGAACGATTAATATCCGCCTTCCAGCAAGGTAATTGCGTTGCCGTCGGGATCACGGAAATTCATCTCTTTACCGCCGTACTCCATGGTTGCAGGAGGCTGGCAATCCAGTCCTTTCGCCTTCAGCTGCTCATACGTTTCGTCCAGACTGCCGCAGGAGAATACCAGATTAACGGTGCCGGTGGTAAGGTTCTCCCACTTGTCTGCGTTCCATATAATGATGCCGGGCTGGCTGGCGTCTATCGCAATTTTGGCCCCGCCAGCTTCTCCATAGCCCTCGAATGGAACCGGAATGCCCAGTACCTCCGAATAGAATGCTACCAGAGCTACGGGGTCTTTACTGTACAGGTTGATGCCGTCAAAAGCTGTAATCATAATGATATCCTTCCCTTCATTGCTTGTATTGTGATCGGGCTGGTGTCAGCCGTTCTATCCTCATTGTACTTCTGCCTGAATAGCTTGTATTGCAAAAAAACGACATCAGCGCCGGGCATGACTCAGCGCATCCAGCGGAGTTCTGCCTGCGAACTTCTTGAAATTGTTGATCAAATGCGACTGGTGGCTGTACCCGTAGGTGAACACCATATCCTGCATTACGCCCTTGGTCTGGGAGGAACGGTACAGGTCACGCCAGACATTCTGGAAACGGATAAGATCGGCCACCTTTTTGGGCGGAAGGCCGATATGCTCCCGGAACAGCCGTTCAAGCTGGCGGCTGCTTAAGCCCGAGCTGCTCTCCAGCGCCCCTGCCGTCATGATCCCACGTGCTGTAAGCAGCCTGTGGACCGCGTTCATCATCCCGTCACTGCTGCGGTTTCCCCGCTCCAATCTCCGCAAAAGGAATGCTTCAGCAGCAGCGATGCGCTCAGTCATTGTGCGGATATGCTGGAGCCTGTCTCCCAGCTCCTTACGGAAGGTTCTGAAATAATACTCTACCGGAACATGAACATTCAATACCTCCGTCAGCGGCTCGTCTGCGAACAAATGAACGGACCAGAAATGAAACCGGATGGCGAAACGCTCTTTAGTAACAGGCTCTGCTGCTTGTCCTGCCTCAAACGGAGTGTCGTTAATCCCGCAAAAAATCCCGCCGGACTCCCCTGTCCGCTCATCCCATTCCCATATGATGTCCATGCAGCTATCAGGTATGATAGTCTCCGTCTGCTGCGGCAGCCGGGGCTGTGCTCCTGATCCCCAGTAGCAGCGGATATACGGCTGAAGCAGCCTGCCCGGCAGATACTCGCCGCCCCCGGCCGGATTGGCCGTTATCGGATGATACAGCGCCGAAAGATTATACATCCCAGTGCAGCCTCCTTCCTTTGCTGTAACCTTGTATTCAGATCATACACAATCCCTGTACGAAGTGCCAGAACACCTGCTTTTCGATTGGCCAAGCCCCCTGCTTACTGAATGATTAGTTGCAAAATGGATCTGCCCTGCTTTTCCTGGTAATATTATACGCCTCTTGCTTGTTGGCTACACTGGGAATAGTCGCTGCTTTGCAACCATTTTGTTTGTAGCTGCAGGCTTAAATGTTGTACAATAAAGGCTAAATGACTTTTTGAAGGATGGATTAATAATGTATCTAGCCAGTGATTGGAAAGACTATGAAGTGATCGATACCGGGGGCGGGGAGAAGCTCGAACGCTGGGGCGATATTATCCTGCGCCGGCCGGACCCGCAGATCATCTGGCCGCTGGCCAGCGAGAGCGCCAAATGGCGGGATGTACACGGACATTATCACCGCAGCTCCGCCGGTGGCGGGCAGTGGGAGATGAAGAAGACGATACCGGAGGACTGGAAAATCAGCTACGGCAAGCTGAAGTTCCACCTCCGTCCAACGAACTTCAAGCACACCGGGCTGTTCCCGGAGCAGGCGGCCAACTGGCGCTGGATGATGGACAAGATCGCAGCGGCTAACCGGCCGATCTCCGTCCTCAACCTGTTCGCTTATACCGGCGGAGCCACTGTTGCGGCAGCAAGTGCCGGAGCCTCCGTCGTGCATGTCGATGCAGCCAAGGGGATGGTTCAATGGGCCAAGGAGAATGTAGCCCTGTCCGGTCTTGCCGACAAGCCGCTCCGCTTCATTACCGATGATGTATTCAAGTTCGTCCAGCGCGAACAGCGCCGCGGCAGCAAATATGATGCTATTATTATGGACCCGCCGTCCTACGGAAGAGGGCCGGGCGGAGAAATGTGGAAGCTCGAATCCAGTCTTTATCCGTTCTTGGAGAGCTGCATGGAGATTATGAGCGACCGTCCGTTATTCATGCTGATTAATTCCTACACGACCGGCATCTCGCCAACCGTACTGCGCAACATGCTGTCAATGACGATGGGCAAGCGCTATGGCGGCAAGCTGAATTCCGGTGAGATCGGCTTGCCGATTACAGCCTCCGGCATGAATCTGCCTTGCGGGATTCTGGGCCGCTGGGAGGCGTAAGCCATGACCGGAACGAATAACGGCGCAGCAGGAGAATCCGGCAGCAGCCCCTCCCGGTTCGAGATTCTATATGAGGACAACCATCTGCTCGGCATTGTGAAGCCTGTGAATATTCCCGTTCAAGAGGATGCTACAGGCGACCCGGATCTGCTGACCCTGCTGAAGGAAGATGTGAAGGAACGCTACGCGAAGCCGGGCAACGTCTTCATGGGCCTGGTTCACCGGCTGGACCGTCCTGTTGGCGGGGCGATGATCTTTGCCAAGACCTCGAAGGCAGCCTCCCGGCTATCCGAGAGTGTGCGCACCCACGCCTTCCAGAAGGTCTATCTGACAGTGGTGCATGGTCAGCTTCCGGGCGCAGAGGCCCGGCTGGAGCATACGCTGCTGAAGGACCCTAAGAGCAATACCGTCCAGGCCGTCCGGGAGGGAACGCCAGGCGGCAAGCAAGCCATCCTTGATTATACCGTGATTGGTACGGCAGAAGGCTATTCGCTGGTGAGGATTGACCTGCTGACCGGCCGCTCCCACCAGATCCGCGTTCAGCTCAGCGATGTTGGATGTCCGCTATATGGAGATCAGAAGTACGGCGCGGCCGTGAACAGACCGGGACAGCAGATTGCCTTATGGTCTGCACTCACCCGGTTCCCGCATCCGGTGACCAAGGAAGAAGTCGAGCTGCTCTCCCTGCCTCCCCGTTCCTATCCCTGGAATCTTTGGACTCCGCAAATGCAAAAGCAGGCTATCCTTTAACGGACAGCCTGCTTTTTTGCATGATCATATAGGTTCTCAGTAGGTGCTTATACGGACTGTACCGAAGCTGCGTCATCCACGGCCGGGGCAACCGCCATCTTGCCCATGAGGTAGAGCAGCAGCTGCTGATTATGGGAGGAAATGGGGTCCAGCGCTTCTGCAAAAAAATCACTGCGGACCTTCAGTCCGCGCAGCGTCTCCCGCTGGCCTGTCTCGGTGATGCTCACCCAGACAATTCTGCGGTCTGAGGCATCGCGTTCACGGACAATCAGATTATGCTTCTCCATCCGGTCAAGCAGCATCGTTACGGCCGCCGGGCTGGTGGCCAGATGAGGGGCCAAATCAGAAGGCTTCATCGCATCACGCTCCTGCAGTAATTCCAGTACGGTAAGCTGGGCATCAGTCAGTGTAGGGGCAAGCTTGCTGTCCATATGTAGCTTATAGTCCTTTAATATCTTATGCCAGATTTTACTGAATTCAGTGGAGTGCACACTTATTCCTTCCTTTCCTGCGGATCTCTATAAGGTATATTTACTTTTTCGCCAGAAAAATTCCAAATCCTTCAAGGCCCAAAAAATAAAATCATATCTGCAACTATTCCCCCCAAATTAAAAGCGCGGGCAGCCTGTTACTCCTGAGCTGCCCGCGCCGTTCCATGCGGTATTATATTTTACTTGACTGCCTGAAAAAGAATGGCGATCTCGTCCTTCTTCTCGACAGCAACCAGCTGCTTGCCTGTAGAACGGCGTTCAGCAATCGGTGCCGATTCGGAAGAGAAGGAATGTACCGCGCCGCTCTGGGTGATGGCGGTCACCTCCAGCGGCTCCTTGCAATAGAATGCGCCTGCCAGCCTGCTGCCGTTCGGGCGGACACGCTTGCCTTCCTTGAACTCGAAGGTTGGCATCCCTTTGCCTCCGCGGCTCTGTGAAGGATAATCCACCATCAGGGAGCGCTTGGCATAACCGATGTCAGATATCGCCAGGATCTCACCTTCATCCTCGCTGACCCAGAAGCAGGAGACCACCTCATCTCCTTCACGGAGCTGAATTCCCCTAACTCCTGTGGCCACCCGGCCCATAGGATTCACTTCATTCTCACGGAAACGGATGCTCATGCCCTCACGGGTAATCAGCACGATGTCCTTGTCACCCCTGCTGTGCGCCACTGTAATGATCTCATCGCCTTCGGCCACCTTACAGGCGGCAACGGCTCCGGAACGGCTTGTAGAGTACTCCTTGAGCTCGGTACGCTTCACCTGCCCCTTGCGGGTGATGAAGACCAGACTGGCCAGCGGGTCCTCCAGGTTGCCGACCGGCAGTACACTGACGACACTGTCTCCCTTATTCAGTCCGATCACGTTGACGATGGCCGTCCCCGGATCTTTCCATTTGAACTCTGGAATCTGGTGCACGGGAAGCAGGAAGTATTGACCCTTGCGGGTGAATACGAGCAGGCTCTCCCGGGTATTCAGATCCAGCAGCTTGACGATATGATCGCCATCCTTGACGCCTGAAGAGTGGCGCTCCCCGCCCGAACGGGTGAAGGACAGCATGCCGGTCCGCTTGATATAGCCGTCCGCAGAGAGCGCAACCAGCACATCCTCCGCATTGACCAGAACCTCCATGTTAACCTTAAGTTCCTCTACCTCGCCCTGAATCAGGGAACGGCGGTCGATTCCGTATTTGTCACGGATCTCCAGCAGCTCCTTGCGGATAACGGTAATCAGCTTCTTGTCGCTGTCCAGAATCCCCTGGAGCACAGCAATCCGGGCCAGCATCTCATCCAGCTCCTTCTGCAGCGAATGAATCTCCAGATTGGTGAGACGGTACAGCTGCAAGGTAAGGATAGAATCAGCCTGTCTTTCGCTGAAGCCGAACATCCATACCAGATTATTCTGGGCATCCTGGCGGTTCTTCGATGCCTTGATGGCAGCGATCACTTCGTCCAGAATATTCAGCGCCTTGACCAGTCCCTCTAAGACATGGGCACGGTCCTCCGCCCGTTCCAGATCGAACCGGGTACGGTGAGTGACCACTTCGCGCTGATGGGCAATGTAGGCTTCAAGGATCGCTTTGAGCCCCAGCTGCTGCGGAGCCTTGTTAACGATGGCTACCATGTTGAAGTTGTAGGTGACTTGGAGGTCGGTTTTTTTGAGCAGATAGGCTAAGACGCCTTGTGCATCTGCCTCCTTCTTCAGCTCCACCACGATGCGCAGGCCCTCACGGCCGCTCTCATCGCGGACCTCGGCGATCCCTTCAATTTTTTTCTCCAGACGGATGTTCTCCATGGAGGTCACCAGCCGTGACTTCACGATCTGGAAAGGCACCTCGGTGATCACGATCTGCTGCTTCCCGCCGCGCAGATTCTCAATCTCCGTCTTGGAACGCAGATAGATTCGGCCTTTGCCGCTGCGGTAAGCATCCATAATGCCGTCTCCGCCCATAATGGTTCCGCCTGTCGGAAAGTCCGGCCCCTTGATGAAGGTCATGATATCCTCAAGCGCAATGTCCGGCTTCTGCATGACCGCGATGCAGGCGTCGATGACTTCCCGCAGGTTATGCGGTGGAATCTCCGTGGCGAATCCGGCCGAGATCCCGCTCGTCCCGTTCACCAGCAGATTCGGATAACGGGAGGGAACAACCACCGGCTCCTTGGCCGTATTATCGAAGTTGTCCTTGAACAGTACGGTGCGCTTCTCAATATCGCGCATCATCTCCATGGCAATCGGAGACAGACGCGCTTCTGTGTAACGCATCGCCGCCGCCGGGTCATCATCCATGGAACCCCAGTTGCCGTGTCCGTCTACCAGCACATGCCCCATCTTCCACGGCTGTGCCATCCGCACCATCCCGTCGTAGATCGAGGAGTCCCCGTGGGGATGGTAGTTACCCATTACATCACCGACGGTTTTGGCTGACTTGCGGTATGGCTTATCCGGCGTATTGCCGGAATCGTACATGGCATACAGAATCCGGCGCTGCACGGGCTTCAGCCCGTCGCGCACATCGGGGATCGCCCGGTCCTGAATGATATATTTGGAATACCGGCCAAACCGGTCACCCACGACCTCTTCCAGAAAAGCCGGCAAAAATTGCTCTGATAAACTGCTCATATCCTCTTCACCTTCTGTTCCTCATTCTGTCCGCGTTTTTAAAGATTGATGATCTGACGCTTGGCGCTGAGATATTCAACCAATTTGCTTCAAAACGAGATCGTAATCTGAATAGAAGGGATGAGCGTAACTGCGGTGATCTTGGACTTCCGGCCGCTGTTGTATTTAGATTTCTAATTCATACGCTTTAGCGGATGAAATCTAAATACAAAGGCGGACGCTGACGCTCCTCCAGTTCCAAAATCCCCTCCGTCACTTCCCCTTCTATTCGATTAACAATTCTTATTTCAGCAAACCGTGAGTAACCCAACCGCTTCGCTTATGCAGATCATCAAAAAATTAAAAACGCGGAAGTAATCGTCACTTCCCACTACTACTTACGATCTTTGTTACTCCACGATCTCCGTGAAGTCGACGTTCTCGACAATCCAGCGCTTACGCGGGTCGACCTTATCGCCCATCAGCGTGGAGACGCGGCGCTCCGCCTTGGCGGCATCCTCGATCTGCACCTGAAGCAGCGTACGCGAATCGGGATTCATCGTAGTCTCCCACAGCTGGTCCGGGTTCATCTCACCCAGTCCCTTGTACCGCTGCAGCTCGAAATTCTTCCCGAATTCCTTCAGATAATTCTGCAATTCCTCATCGCTCCAGGCATAGCGGACCGTCTCCAGCTTACCCGATTTGCGCGTCAGCTTATACAGCGGCGGCTGGGCGATATAGACCTTGCCGGCATCGATCAGAGGCTTCATGTAGCGGTAGAAGAAGGTCAGCAGCAGCACCTGGATATGTGCGCCGTCCGTATCGGCATCGGTCATAATGATGATTTTGGAATAATTGCTGTCCTCCACGGCAAAATCAGGCCCGATTCCCGCACCGATTGCTGAAATGATCGCCTTGTATTCGTCATTCTTCAGGATATCCAGCAGCTTGGCCTTCTCGGGGTTCATCGGCTTGCCCTTCAGCGGCAGGATCGCCTGAATCTTGGAATCCCGGCCTTGCTTCGCGGAGCCACCGGCTGAATCGCCCTCGACGATGAAGATCTCGGTACGTGTAACGTCCTTGGACTGTGCAGGTGACAGCTTGCCGCCCAGGTTCGAGCTCTCACTGCGCTTCTTGCCGCTGCGGATCTCATCACGGGCCTTGCGGGCCGCTTCACGGGCCTTGGAGGCCTGAATCGATTTTTTCAGCAGACTCTGTGCAACTTGGGGATTCTCTTCCAGGAACCGCGCCATCCGCTCAGAGACGATGAAGTCCACGGCACTGCGGGCAGATGCGCTTCCGAGCTGATCCTTCGTCTGTCCGACAAACTCCACATCCGACATCTTGATGCTGATGACCGCCATCATGCCTTCGCGCAGATCATTGCCCTCCAGATTCTTATCCTTCTCCTTGAGCAGCTGCGTGCGGCGGGCGTAATCATTCAGTACACGGGTATAGGCTGTCTTGAAGCCTGTCTCGTGTGTTCCCCCGCTGCGGGTAGGAATGGAGTTGACAAAAGAAGCGATCGTCTCCGTATACCCCGCATTATACTGCAGCGCGATTTCCACCTCAATCTCGTCCTTCTCGGAGCTGAAATGGATTACATCGTGCAGTACATCCTTGCCTTCGTTCAGGAATTGCACGAACTGGCTGGCGCCGCCTTCGTAGAAGAATTCATCCTGACGCCCGCTGCGCTCGTCGCTCAGATTGATTCTAAGCCCGGAATTCAGGAAGGCGATCTCCTGTACCCGTTCTGCAAGCGTATCATAGTTGAATGAAATGCCCGCAGCGAAGACGCGAACATCCGGCTTGAAGGTAATCTTCGAACCGGTCTTATTCGTATTCCCCAGTATCTCAAGACCGGTCACTGGCTCACCGACATGTTCTTTTCCGCTTTTGTCGACCCAGTATTCAAAGCGCTGACGGTGAATCTTGCCCTCGCGGTAAATCTCCACTTCCAGCCACTCGGACAACGCATTGGTTACTGAAGCCCCGACCCCGTGCAGGCCGCCCGACTTCTTGTAGCCGGAGCCGCCGAATTTGCCGCCTGCATGCAGTATAGTGAATACCACCTGCGGCGTTGGGACTCCTGTCTTGTGCATTCCGGTCGGTATTCCGCGTCCGTTGTCAATAACGGTCACCGATCCGTCTTTACGCAGTGTAATGTCAATCTTCGAGCAAAACTTGGCCAAATGCTCATCTACGGCATTATCTACTATTTCCCATACTAAATGGTGCAGACCCGAGGAACTCGTACTGCCAATATACATGCCGGGCCGTTTGCGGACCGCAACCAGACCTTCGAGCACCTGAATGTCGTCAGCATCGTATCCAGTCCGGCCTGCTTCGCCGTTCTTAGAGACTTTTGCAAACATATCGATCTGTTCGAGCATTCATGCTCCTCCTTCACTTGTCTTCCTGTCTCTCTAAAAATGCAAACAAACGTTTTCGTTCACTTTGTACATTCTAATTCAAAATATCCCGTTTCGTAAAGACGGCGAATGAAATGATTACGGCCGCAAGTCCCCAAATGCCCAGAACCGCCATCGAAAAGCCCAGTGTCATGCCCTCTATCGGCGCGGGAGTGCCCGCTAAATAAGTCGTCAGCTCCATATTGACCATAAATAAATATTTGGCCGCCGTCCAGGCGGAAGCCATATTCGTCAGGATCGTTCCGGCAATCAGCGCCGCCATCATCACTACAATGCTCGCAGCCGTACTGCGGACCAGCACCGACACCATGAAGGCCAGCAGGGCCACCACGATGCTGACATACCAGATCAACCCGCCCTGCATCAGCAGATACTTCCACTGCTCCACGGCATGAACCTTCGTCATATCCACAGTATCACCGTTTAGCTGGAAGCCTGTAAAGACTGGAACATTGAACCCCTTATAGCCAAAAGCCAGCCCCGATATCAGATAGCTGATTACGAATACGGACAGGACAATCAGCGAGACGAACATCAGCAGCGCTACCATTTTGCTGAACAGTACCTTCCAGCGTCTGACCGGGCGGGTCAGCAGCATTTTGATCGTGCCTGTCGTCCGCTCCCCGGAGACCAGGTCGGAGGCAACCGCCATGATCAGCAGCGGAATGAACAGGGAGACGGAATTATTGACAAACTCCCGGGTGAACGTTACTCCGCTCGGTTCGTTCGGATTCACATCATGGTCCAGATAATACTGCAATTGCTGGAGAAAAATCCGCCGGTACGACTTCCATTCCTCCGGAATCCGGTCGCTGCCGAGCGAATTCTGGTTATCGGTAATCTGCTGCTGGATCTCCAGCCTCCAGTCAGAGTTAAATTTGTCACGGCTGCGCTCGGCTATGCGCATTTGCGCATAGGTAAACATTGGCACCAGCACAAGCAGGATGAGCAGGATGACATAGAAACGTTTCTTTTTAATAATCTTCAGGCACTCATTTCGGATGAGCGGCAGCAGGTTAGTCAATGGCTTCACCTTCCGTTAGCTTCAAGAATAGCTGTTCCAGTGTAGGGTTGATTTTATGCACAGCCCGGACTTCCACCTCTTGTGCAACCA
Source organism: Paenibacillus sp. FSL R7-277 (assembly GCF_000517965.1). Lineage (NCBI taxonomy): Bacteria > Bacillati > Bacillota > Bacilli > Caryophanales > Paenibacillaceae > Paenibacillus > Paenibacillus sp. FSL R7-277. Next base: position 20,170 of record NZ_ASPX01000120.1, on the reverse strand, counting down.
GTACGGCAACAATCTCCGGGATCAGCTCCTCGTCCATCGCCGTAACCAGGGAATTCACGCCCATGCCTGCGATGACCGAGTCATCCAGGGTAACCTCGTCCAGATGAAGCAGCGCGATATCCGGCCGCCCGGCCATGATGTCTCTTGCCCGCTGAAGCGGCTCCAGTTCCCACAGGACATACGGTGAGTTACGGGCAACCAATTCATCTACAGCGCCAACAGCGAGTACACGGCCTTTGCTGATAATGGCTACCCGGTCGCACAGCAGCTGAATTTCACTCAGCAGATGACTGGACACAAAGACCGCCAGCCCTTCGTCTGCCAGCTTACGGATGAATTCGCGCAGCTCCTTGATCCCTTTGGGGTCCAGGCCGTTGGTCGGCTCATCGAGAATCAGCAGCCGGGGACGGCCGAGCAGAGCTTGGGCAATACCGAGCCGCTGGCGCATCCCCAGCGAATACGTGCTGACTTTATCCTGGATGCGCTGATCGAGCCGCACAATTTCAACGACCTCGGCAATCCGCTGCTCGTCCACTCCGGGCTGCATACGGGCGAAATGCTGCAGGTTCTCCCAGCCCGTCAGATACGTGTAGACCTCCGGATTCTCGACAATAGAGCCGACGTATTGCAGCGCTTTTTCCGGATTCCGGTTCACATTATAGCCGCAGACGGTAATCGTCCCTTCGCTCGGGCGGATCAGGTCCACCAGCATGCGGATGGTTGTGGTTTTGCCTGCTCCATTCGGACCGAGAAAGCCGAAGATTTCGCCTTTTTTCACATCAAACGTGACATCATCTATAATCCATTTGCGGCCGATTTTTTTACGGACTCCCCGGGCGGACAGAACGACTTCTTCCCCCGGTGCCTCATGAATGGTTCTCGCCATCTTATACAGCTCCTTGCCACAGTCATTTCTGTTCAAAAAATCATCGATTCAACGAACCGCCTGTACAATCCGCTCGCTCATCCGCTGATAGCCGTCCCCGTTCGGGTGAAAATGATCATTTGACAGATATTTCGCCAAATGGCGGTCAAACAGGTCAAAGGTCGGGACCAGCGTCATGTTCTGATGCCTGTTGATCATATCCATCGCCGCATTATTCCACGCCGTTACCGCCTGATTGCCGGGAATTAGCAGCCCCTCGATATCTCCAAAGGGATTATACAGTCCGATGTAATAGACTTGGGCCTGCGGATTCACTTCTGCAACTGTATCCAGTATGCTGCCCAGCCGTTTGGCGGCCCCAGGCAGAGCGGAAAGAAGCGATTCCGGGGTCAGATCACCTGCAGACGCGGTTGGAACCGGGGTAGTGCCTTCTACCTTGTTATTGGCAGGGGCTTCCGTGCTCTGAGGTACCGCTTGCTCCGAAGGCTTCGCAGAGGCGGCTACTTGTCCGCTGCTCCCGCCTGTGCCCAGAATATCCGAGCCCCGGAACAGGTCGTTCCCGCCGATGGAGATCAGGATGACATTCGCCTGACGCAGCGCGTACTGTACCCCTTCCTCCTGAAGCTTGCTCTGTAAAGCAGCAGTGGTCAAGCCGTTAATGCCCATATTGCCCAGCAGCTCTGCCTTTCCTCCATTGGCCGACAAGGCATCCACGGTCCGCTTAACGAACCCTTGCCCGGAGTTGTCACCGGTCCCTTTGGCCAAAGAATCGCCAAGCGCCAGGATCTTGTATTCGTCATCTGCCGCGGCTGTCGGTGCAGCCGTCTCCTGTGGAAGGGAGGAGAGGAACTGTTCCCCCTTCGGGTTCAGGATATCTCCCACTGCATACACAAATCCTGTAATCAAAAGTAAAGTTGCCAGGATGGACACCAGGCTTACTGTCCTCCAGGTCCATTTGGAATCCTTCAATGCTATCCCTCCATCTGCCGTACTCTTCTGCCTCTTCCATCATTCACAACATTATTAACTATGTAGATAAACATAATTCTTCTTTGCACAATTTGCAAACCGTAGGGGGGTTTAGGTGGGGGCGCGGCTGCGGGGATTTTGGACTTACGGCCGCTGTTGTCTCCAAATTTATTGAATGAACCGTTATACGGTTAAAAATCGGAGACAAAGGCGGACGCATTCGCTCCTACAGTTCCAAAATCCCCTCCGCCGCTTCACACCTAAACGGTGGAAGCAGTAAGGGCGGCACGATGGCGCTGCGCTGATCGTGCAAGACCGCGGACTGCGGCACGATAGCGCTGCGCTAATCGTATCAAGACCAATATTACTTTAATATCCTAAAAACATAAAAACGCCCCCGGCAATGCCGGAGGGCGGAGTTAACGTAACTTTATTTACCGATGAATTCCTGGACCCAGTAATTATTATCGAAGCCAACACCGATGTAGTTGAAATTCGCGCTCAGGATGTTAGCCTTATGACCCGGGCTGTTCATCCACGCCGTCATAACTTCCTGAGGGGTCTTCTGGCCCATAGCGATATTCTCACCAGCCGCCTTATACGTAATGCCGAACGCCGACATCATATCAAAAGGTGATCCGTAGGTCGGAGAAGTGTGTGAGAAATAATTGTTCGAGCGCATATCCGCAGCCTTGGCCGCAGCCACTTTGTTCAGGCTGTCCAGTGCGGAGACAGGGGCTAGTCCAGCTGCAGCGCGCTCTTTGTTCACCAGTGCGACTACTTGCTGTGTGTAGCTGGAGGCGTTATTGCCAACTGCAGGAACCGCAGATGGGGCAGGAGTTACCACAGGTTTTGCAGTGGCAACGGGGGCCGGGGTTGGCTTAGCAGTTGCTGCCGGTGCCGCTGTAGCCACTGGTGCTGCTGTTGCAACCGGCTTAGCCGGAGCTACCGGCTGTGCTGCCGGGGCAGCTGCAGCTGGCGTTGTGTATACAAAGGTTTTAGTGACAGTGTACGTATTGCCACCCAGTACAAAGGTCTTCGAATTGTTCTGTGTGAAATAGTCCATGAGCTGTGCGAAATTCATATCTGATCCGGCTGCCGCAGGGGCACCGGCTGCTGCTGCGTTTGCTTGTAATGGAAGAGAAATGCCAAGCGCCATAACAGCGGCTACGCTTCCACCTATCATTCTTCTCAAAGTCTTGCTTTTCATTCTGCCATCTCCTTAATCTTCGTTGTGGTGTATCATGGGGACAAGGGTGTCTGTCTACATATGTTACAAAGTTGTAATCTGTTCCTAGGTCATTGTAACACAAAACTATCAGCTGTGCGCTTCTAAATTCTGTCATTTTATAGATAGAAAAGGCTTGTACCCTACAGCAGCGGCAAAAGAAAACAGCATTGCCGTCCTTTTCAGGACGGCTGTGTCTATCCTATATATCGGCGATTCTATCGCTTAATTTAATGAAAAGACTGCCAGAACTCCCCTTCGGTCGAGATCAGGCCCATAATCTCAGCATACGGAATGCGGAAGGTTGGAAATCCTGCGGCGTACGGAGCAATCTCATAAGGGGCAAAATACAGGTACAGTGCCTCCGCATCCACATAAAAGGGCTGATCGGCTGTAATGCCTTTATACGTGTCAGGGAAAACATAGGAATACTGCGGATCATTCGCAATCTGCTTGCCGACAATATCACTGAGCTTCTGCACGTATTTGCTGCCGGGCTTGAACAGATCGCTGAGCGTGTAGAACTTGCCGGTGCGCAGGTTGATATGCTCATAGATCCGCGTAGGCATACCGTGCGCAGCGCCGAACGGAAAATGATAACCGCTAAGCTCCAGCACCAGCAGATTCTTGCGGAAGAAGGATACGGCGAAATCTCCCGTATAGCTGAAATCCTGCGTGCCTCCCCCCGTCCCCGCCCCGTATGGGAGCGACAGATTGCGCAGCTTGTCATTCACTGCCTTCGAGACCTCAGCAACCGCGATCCCTTCCACGACCGGATAATAGACCAGATAATCCCGGTTAGGCTTGTATTTCTTCTCCAGCACAGAGTAGGGCGGTCTCAGCGGAATGACCCCGTTTTGCCGCCAGACCTGCTTGCCTTTACGATCATAATAGGAGGTGCGCAGATCAATATCCGCGCGGATCAGGCTGCCGCTGAAGGACAGTGATCCTGAGCCTGCGATGACCGGGGGCTGGGCGGCTTTTTTTCCGCTGGTGTCAATAAAATACGTATCCTTGGCATCATACACCGACGCGAGTCCCTGCTGATAATTGTTCACGCCCAGCAGCGGGTGGGTGCTGAGAATTCTTCCGGTCAGCGCATCGGCGATGACATATCTGGAGCCTCTGTAGGGCTGATCCGCATACAGCGGGGTTCCCAGCGCCACACGGTTCTCTCCCAGCTGCTGCACCTCATAATAGACGGCGGGAATGATCATTTTCCCCTGCTTATCGATCAGACCGTAGGCGTTGCCATAATCAGCGGCTGTGTTAATCACCGCCCGGCCATCTGAGAACGGCAGAGCTGCCGTATACTGCGGCTGGATAGCAATCGTGCCGTCCGTGTGCAGATAACCGTATTTTCCATTCTCCGTCGCCTGAAAGGCCAGCAGCCCATCCCCCGGATACCCGACAAAAGGATGTTTGTACGTATGCAGCACCACGCCATAGAGATCAATCAGCGCATATTCCCCTTCGGCTATTTTGACCAGTGCAGTCCCGTTCGAGAAATCCCCGGCGTCCAGATAGACGGCTGGCAGCACCTCTTTGCCCTGGGCATCCAGGTAGCCATACAGCGAGTTCCCCCCGGTAGTATTCTGCTTGGAGAACAGCGCACGGCCTTCGTGCAGCGAATTCAGATAGTCATAGCGTGCGGACGTCACCTCTTTGCCTTTTTCATCAATAAAAGTGTAGCCCTTCGCATCCGACACCACAGCCCGCCCCTCGGAAAAAGGACCAATAAAATTATAGACCGGTTTGACCCGTTCCCGCCCGGAGCTGTCAATCAGACCGCTGACATTCCCCCGCTGCACCACTGCCAGGCCATTCTCCTGAAACTCCTCCGCATAATCATATCTCGGCTCAATCACAATCCGGCCGTCGTTGTTGATATATCCCCACAGCGTCCCGTCCTTAAGTTTAAAAGGAGCCGGATGCAGCAGCGCTGCCCGCAGACCTCCGCCGTCATCCGGGAGCACAATGAGCGCCTCCAGAGGCTTTTTGGAGTAATCTACACGGTATAAGCCCGCCTCTGCCGGGATAGTCACGAACAGTTCCTCTTCCGCCCGGATGAAATCCTCCTCCTGCTGCGGAATACACTCATTCCAGCCGATACCGTCCCACCGCCATACCTCCGTCTGAATCAAACCGTTGTCGTTCCCTTTTCCCAGCTCGTTCAGCTTAATCCTCAGCATGTTGTCGTTCTCCTTTACAAAGGCTTTTGCCTATAGACTATGAGAGTGAGGGGGAAAGGGTGTGTCTGTGCCTAGGAACGGCGGCTGGAGTTGAGGACTGAGGGATTTTAGGGATTAAAAATTACAAAGGCGATGCCGTAACTGCGGTGAGTTTTGGACTTCCGGCCGCTGTTAGGTTTGGATTTCTTGATTTTAACCGCTGTTCGCGGTAGAAATCCAAACCTAAAGGCGGACGCTCCCGCTCCTCCAGTTCCAAAATCCCCTCCGTTACTGCTGCCTTTCTGTGGGTAAAAGCACAAACACACCCTTTCGGAGGGTGTGTACCGGGGATACAAGGGCTGCTTTGCCTGCCCTTGAAATATGAGACTAATCAACTAATCCTTTTGCTGGGCGGGCAAAGGTTAAAAAAATCTATAAAGGATAGAGGCCTAAGACTCTATTCAGCGGACTGGATAAATAGTTAGTTTGCATAAGTGTCGAACCTAACCGCTGTCTGACTGCTAACCTCTTGCCACTCGCTGTCCGCTGGCTGATTGTTAACTCCTTCCCCCTACTGTCTGCTATCTGAATGCTAACTACTTGCCTCCCACTGCCTGCTACCTGATTGCTAACTACTTGCCTCCCGCTGCCTGCTGTTTGATTGCTAACTGCTTGTCTCCCACTGCCTGCTACCTGATTGCTAACTACTTGCCACTTGCCACCTTTCGCTCCTGCCGCCCACTCCCTGCTATCTGCGCCCCTGGAACAGAATAAAACTATTAATTAGTCACTATTAGCTGCAAAATCCTGCCCAAAATGCAACATTCGGCTCCCTGCACCGACTTTAAACTAACATTGTTGTATGAAAGGCAGCATTTGTCCGCCCTCAAGCCAATTAGAAGAGGAAATGTTGTATTTCATGCAGCAACTACCCCCAGTTCCCCTGTTTCAGCCAGCCGGAATTGCAATTATTGGATCATTTCACGATCATGTGATATCAGGAGCGGAAGGGAATTGGGAAACGAAGGAGGGGTAGCATCCGGAAGCCCCAAATCCTGCAGGCACGTGTATTCTAATGATTTGGAGCAACGCTGCGACAAATCCGGGCAAGCCAAAAAGCATTTGCGAGATACCGCAAACGCTCTTTGCCTGCCTTCCCCACCCTTGGTGAGGTGATAGGAGTACCGGAGGGGATTTTGGAACTGGAGGAGCGGTAGCGTCCGCCTTTGTCTGCGGATTTCAACCGCTAATAAGCGGTATGAATCAAGAAATCTGCAGACAACAGCGGCTGGAAGTCCAAAACTCACCGCAGTCACGATCATACCTTCCACCCAAGATGCTCAGTTCAGTTCAAATTATATGAACACTTGAATTCAATAACTTAGGAGCGACAGCGGCCGGAAGTCCAAAATCCCCGCAGGTACGGATCATCACCGAACCCCAAGCTATTTTTTCGATGAATATTTCCGCATATCAAACGATACCGCAGCGATAATGATCAGGCCTTTGATGATCAGCTGGTAGTAAGGGCTGATGCCGATGAAGGTCAGGCCGTAGTTGATCAGGGTGAAGATGATAACGCCGACCAGGACGCCTGGAACGGTACCAATCCCGCCGGTAGTGGATACGCCGCCGACGACGCAGGCTGCGATGGCGTCAAGCTCGTACATGTTACCATAGTTGTTGGTAGCGCCGCCGGTTCGGGCTGCTTCGAGCACACCAGCAAGACCGTACAGGGCACCAGCGATGGCGTAGATGTAAATCAGGTTCTTGGAGACATTGATCCCGGATACCTTGGCTGCCTGCATGTTGCCGCCGATGGCGTACATGTTCTTACCCAGCTTGGTTTTGTTGAACAGCACCCAGACTATGGCTGCAACTCCGAGGGCTATAAGTACGATGTACGGGATGGAATATTGGCCGCTGCCGATGAAGCCGGAGCCGATGTTGGTGAAATCCTGGCGCAGACCGCCGATCGGCTGGGACTGGTTAGGGTCCATATCGAAGTACAGTGAGTTCAGACCGTATACGATCAGCATCGTGCCCAGAGTGGCGATAAACGGCGGAACGTTCAGCTTGGAGACGATAATCCCGTTGACGAGCCCGCAGAGCAGACCGGCCACAATGGCGATCAGAATCGGCAGCCAGACCTGCACCTGTGGCAGATCGGGGAAGAAGCGGCGGGAGTAGTCAGGAATCTGCAGCATGGAAGCTGAGATGACAGCAGTGAAGCCGACCACCCGGCCTGCCGACAAGTCGGTCCCGGCGGTGATCAGGATAAAGGCTACCCCGAGTGCAATAATAACGCGTGTGGAGGACTGGATCAGTACATCCCGCAAGGTGTTGATCGACATGAAGCTTGGCTCGTATATGATGATCCCCATAATCAGCAGGATCAGTACGATGTAGATTGCGTTTTGAGTCACGAAGGACTGCGCTCTTTTAATAGTCATAATTGTGTTCCTCCTTAATTGTTACGCGAAGTTTAAGCATTCGTTGCTGAGCTTCTTCAGCCTTGCATCTGCCCTATGGTCTTCGCCGTCCTGTGAGTGCAGTTCCTGATTAATGCTGAGCAGCGAGTCGCATTACTTCGGTTTCTGTAGCCTGCGCACCTTCTAATATCCCAGTAAGCCGTCCTTCCGACATCACCATGACACGGTCAGACATCCCCAGCAGCTCAGGCATTTCCGAGGAGATCATGATGATGCTCTTCCCCTGCTTCGCCAGGTCGGCAATGATTGTATAGATCTCGAACTTCGCACCGACGTCAATTCCGCGTGTCGGCTCATCGAGCAGCAGCACCTCGGGCTCAGTGAGCAGCCATCTGGCCAGCAGCACCTTTTGCTGATTCCCGCCGGATAGATTCATAATCTGCGTCTTGGTCGTTGGCGTTTTGGTGCGCAGCTTTTCAATCATTTTATCGACTTCAACCTTCTTCTTGCGGCCGTTCAGCAGCAGATAAGGCGTCTTGTAGCGGTCAAGGTTGGCAATGGCGCCGTTCTCATGCACAGACAGCACCGGGAAAATCCCTGTCACGCGTCGCTCCTCGGTCAGCAGGGCCAGGCCGTGTTTTTTGGCATCCTGCGGAGAATTAATCTTCACCTTCTTGCCGTCAATCGAGATGGAGCCGGATTTTACTGCACGCAGTCCGAACAATGCTTCAATAACCTCAGTTCGCTGTGCGCCGACCAGACCGCCGACACCCAGAATCTCCCCGCGTCTCAATTCGAAGGACACATCCTTGAAGGATCTGGGCTCGGGTGAGGTCAGACCTTCTACCTTCATGAACACCTTGCCTGGAACATTAGTACGCTCCGGGAAACGGTTCGTCAGATCACGCCCGACCATCTTGGAGATAATCAGGTCCGTGGTCAGTTCGGCCGAGGGCCAGGTGCCGATCTTTTTACCATCACGCATAATCGTCACTTCATCGGAAATCTCCAGGATTTCTTCCATTTTGTGAGATATATAGATAATAGCTACGCCTCTTTTTTGTAGGTCCCGGATGATCCGGAACAGATGCTCCACTTCCACGCTGGTTAAGGACGAGGTTGGCTCATCCATGACAATCACGCGGGAGTGAAAAGAGACCGCCTTCGCAATTTCGATGGATTGGATCTTGGATACAGACAGCTTGCCCACCAGTGTTTCGGGATTCAGGTCGATATCCAGATCTTTGAATAAGCTTTCGGTGTCTGTGAACATTTTTTTGTGGTCAATGAACTGAAGCGGCCCGATGCCCTTGGTTGGAAAACGTCCCAGCCAGATGTTCTCCATCACGCTGCGGAAAGGTACAGGGTGCAGCTCCTGATGGATCATCGAGATGCCGTGCTTCAATGCTTCGCTCGAATTGGAGATGGAGGCCTTCTGACCATCCAGGAAGATCTCACCGGCATCCGGTGAATAGATTCCAAAGAGGCATTTCATCAGTGTGGACTTGCCTGCCCCGTTCTCGCCCATAAGTGCATGAACCGAGCCCGGACGAACCTTAATGCTGACTCCATCCAGCGCCTTCACGCCGGGAAATTCTTTGGTAATGCCGTTCATTTCCAGCAAAAATTCCGTATTTGCCATGTTGTTACGCCCCCTACGCTTTTTGTCTTTTTCCATGAGAGGCACAGCGGTTCCATCCTGCTCCCTACCCGTAAGGAATTCCGGAGAGCGCATTGCAGCGCCCTCCGGGACTGGTATCTATGATACGTATCTGTATCTGTAGCCTTGCACCTGTTAACGGATTATTGCGCGTCTGCTACGTTGTCTTTGGTAATCTTTTTGTAGGAGATCCATACAAACTGGTTGTCTGTGATGTCGAAGCCTACGTTCTCTTTGGTTGGCGTTTCGCCTTTAGCCAGCAGAGCGGCCAGGGTGATCGCTGCTTTACCTTGGTTGTTGGCATCGTTCAGTACGGTACCGAGCATCGTTCCATCCTGCAAAGCCTGAACCGCAGGAGCTGTTGCATCCACGCCGACAACCGGCATGTATTTGTCGCCGCTGAAGTAGCCTTGAGCCTTCAGAGCTTCGATGGCGCCGAGTGCCATGTCATCATTGTTGGCCAGTACGGCTTCAATCTTGTCGCCATGGGAGCCGAGGAAGGCAGCCATTTTCTCCTGGCCTTTTACACGATCCCACATCGCGGTATCTTCAGCCAGCTTCTCCACCTTGATGCCTGCATCTTCGATTGCCTGGATGGAATATGTGGTGCGAAGTTCTGCATCCTGATGTCCCGGTTCGCCCTTCAGCATGACATACTGCAGCACGCCGTCGCCGTTCTTGTCCGCTTCAGGGTGTGCCTTCCAGTAGTCCACGATCAGCTGGCCGGACATGGTGCCGGACTCTTCAGCTTTCGCACCTACATAGTAGACTTTATCCCATTTCTTCATATCTTCCGGCAGCGGCTCGCGGTTCAGGAAGACCACCGGAATGTTCGCTGTCTTGGCTTTGTCAATGATGACGCCCGCAGCGGTGCGGTCTACCGGGTTGATCAGCATGCCGTTATATTTCTTGGTGATGAACAGATCCACCTTATCGTTCTGTGTAGGCTGGGAATTCTGGCTGTCTACGATATCAACAGTGGCAATGCCCTTGGCAGCAGCATCGATGGCGTTGCGGACACCCGTCATGAACGTGTCGTCGAATTTGTAGATCGCTACGCCGACCTTCGGAGTCTCAGCGGAACCGGAATTTGCCGTGTTAGCCGCAGTTCCTGTGTTAGCAGCGTCAGCCGCCTTGTTATTGTTGCCGCCGCAGCCTGCGAGAGCAGCACCCAGCAATGCACTTGCAAGTAGAACGGAAGTGATTTTTTTCATGTCTAATTGACCTCCTGAGGATATTTCTTTATTTGGGATGATCCCGGTGTGTCCCGGGTACATCCTTATTATGCCCTACGTGAAAACGGTTGCGAATATAAAATCCTACTCATTTCCATGAAAATTCTAATGTTTAATTCTTAAATTTCTGCTACCTTACAAACGGGAACAGCAGCTTCTGATTCTCAGGCCACAGCATATTCTCCAGATCGATGAGCTTGGTGCCCGTGTCCACGCGTTCGGGAATATCCATGCCTTCGAGTGCCTCCACGGCATATTTCACCGCCAGATACCCGTTGCTGAACGGATTCTGAATGACGGTCGCCTGCACAGTGCCATCCTGAAGCGACTCCATCATGGAGGGCGAGCTGTCAAAAGCAATCATTTTCACACTATCCCTCTTAAGACCCTGAATCACCCTGGCCGCGCCTTGTGAAGCAATTTCATTCAGGGTGGCAATACCGCGCAGATTGGGATACTTGTTCAGCATCTCCCGGGTCAGATTTTCGGCGTCGGAGGTGCTGGAGGAGGTGTAGGCGATCTGTACGACCTTAACATTAGGAAAGCGGGCGGCATAATTCAAAAAACCCTTTTCCCGCTCATCTGCATCCCGCGCACCATAGTCGATGCTGCCAGTCTTGCCGGAGTCCGGTGTAAGCGACGAATTGGTGAAGTTAATAATCCCGATCTCGCCATAGCCCTGGAGCAGCTGAATCAGCCGCTCGGCGGACTTCTGTCCGGCCTCGTAGCCGTTCGACCCCACGTAAGTCCGAACCTTGGCCGAGCCAACCTCCGCATCGACGGAGATCACCGGAATTCTGGAATACGCCGCCTGGTCCACGACCTGCGCCAGTCCCATATAGCTGCTGGCCGCGAGTATAATCACATCCGCCTTCTCCTGGATGGAATCTTCTACCATGACGACCTGCTCCTCAATATCACTCTCCGAATCCGGCGCCTTGAACGTCAGATTGACATTGAATTCCTTCGCCGCAGCCTCTGCTCCGAGCTTCAGGGTGTTCCAGTAATCCCCTTTGTTCATCTTGACAATCAGGTGGATATTCCGCGTCTTGCTGGTGCTGATATAGGCTGGCGAGGCATTGAAACAAGAGGACACAGAGATCCACAGCACTCCGCACAGCAGCACGGTGAGCCATACACGCAGGCTTTTCACAGGTTCGTCTCCTCCTTCTGCTCATCCATAGCCTCTCCCGCCGGGCGGGCCGGAAACACAATCGTAACAACCGTCCCCTCTTCCAGCTCACTCTGAAAAGCAAGCCCGTACTCCCGCCCGTAATACAGGCCGATCCGTTCGTGCACATTCCGGACACCGACCCCTGATCCGCTGGTGCTTTTGACGCTTCCGCTTAGAATGCCGTTCACCGTCTCCTTGGACATCCCCAGGCCGTTGTCGCTGACCCTGATGATGATTAGCCCGTCCTGAAGCCCGGCGGTGATCGAGATCAGCCCCTCGTCCGGCATCATTTCGATCCCGTGATAGAGCGCGTTCTCCACGATAGGCTGCAGAATCAGCTTAATCGTCTGGCACTCTAGGACCTCTTCCTGCGCCGTGATCTCATAACGGAATTTTTTCCTGAAGCGGAAGCTCTGAATCACCAGGTAATGGCGGATATGGTCCAGCTCTTCCTGGATGGTGATAATATTCTTGCCTTTGCTGAGGCTGATGCGGAAGAATCTGGAGAGCGACTGGATCATGGTGACGACTTCATCCGTTTTGCCGCGTTCTGCCAGCCGGATGACGGAATTCAGCGTATTGTACAGAAAATGCGGGTTAATCTGCGATTGCAGCACCTCAAGCTCACCCTTGCGCTTCGTTTCCTGCTCATAAATGATCTGCTCCATCAGCTGGCGGATACGCTGGAGCATCATGTTAAAGCGCCTCGACAGCTGCTCTACCTCATAGGCTCCGCTAACATTAATCGGCGTATTCAGATCCCCCTCCGCCACCTGCTTCACGGTACGCTCCAGCTTGCGGATCGGGCTGGCAATCAGCCAGGACAGGAAGACCGACACCGCAATCACGCAGACCAGAACAACACCAAGAAACCACGCCAGGAACTGGTTCAGATCCCGCTTGGTGGTGACAATCTCATCGTAATAGGCGACCCCGACAATCTTCCAGCCGGTCTGCGCCAGCGTGCGTACGGTAATAAAGCGCTTCTCCCCGGTCGATTCGTCCAGATAGCTGCGGTAGGCGTATTCCAGCACCGGCTCCACATTCTCATACTTCAGCCCGGCGTAAATGAGCTGCTGCTGCGGATGATAGACGATATTGCCGAGCGGGTCGAGGATGTAGGCATAGCCTCTTTTGCCCAGCTTGACCTGCTTGCTGAGTTCGTCAATCGTTCTGAAGTTGAAGTCCAGCAGCAGCACACCGGTTCTCAGCTCCCCGTTCTCCCTGTATTGAATCAGCTTGGAGATGGAGACCACCCACGTATACCTGCCCTTGAACAAATTCTGGATATGCGGTGCGGAATAGGAGATCTCCGAGGTACGCTTGGCTGTGGTGAACCAGCTCTGGCTCTCCAGCCCTGTGTTCATGCGCATCGTCTGCCCCGGCGTCCCTACAACATACTGCCCCTGCGGGGTAAAAACAGCCACAGACACCAGATCCTCGCGGCTGCTCATCAGTGTATCCATCCGTTCATAGAGCAGCGGGGAATCGATGGAGGGCGTAGAGGTAATCTGCTTCTCGGCGGTTGCAAAAATACTGCCCATCCCCTTCACATACAGCTCTAGGTTATAGTTCACCTGCTCGATGATCTGCTGCATGTTGAGATTGGCATTCTCCTCCGCCGTGTTGGCGAACTTGCCGTACAGCATCACACTGACAATCACGGCCACCGCCGCAGTCACCGCCATGAACGTCAGCATGATGATCAGCTGGATACTCCGCAGCTTCGAGGACAGGCGCAGCCTGCCGCTCTTGCGGGACCCCGGCCGCAACGGGAAGAAATAACCCCTCGGCTTGTTCATGGCTATTCTCCCCGCGCGCTGTTCTTATACTCTTTGGGGGATTGTCCGTATTTCTTGCGGAAGCAGAAGCTGAAATAGTTCGGGTCGGCAAAACCGATCCGCTCGGCGATCTCGAACGCCTTCAGCTCGGTGGAACGCAGCAGCTCCTTGGCGGCCTCCAGCCGGATCTGCAGCAGATAGCTGACGAAGGTCATCTTCATTTCTTTTTTGAAAATGCTGCTGAAATAGCCTGTGCTGATATGCAGATGCTGGCACACCCTGCCGATGGATATATCGGATTCTTCATAGTGGCTGCGGATATATTCCTTAGCCTGGTCAATGAGCTGCTTGTAGCTCGACTGGCGCTCCGAAGCGATGGAATCCATCAGCCGGCTGCATACGGTAATAATCCACTGCCGGGCTTCTTCCAGGTTGTTGAATTTATTCATATCGCTAAGCGAGGTCAGGCCGGGTCCGATAAAATCATTCGTTCCGCTCCCAGATTCCTTCGCCACCCGCAGAATGGAGGTAATGATCTCCAGCAGGAAAATCTGATAATCCTGCGCCGAGACCTGCTCCGTATCCAGTCCCCGGAACAGCTCGTCCACTACTTCCCGTAGCTCCTGAATGGTGCCCAGCTTGATCGTACGGATCAGCGACTGCTGGGTCAGCTCATCATAGTCCAGCATCCGGCTGGACCGCGATTCCACATCCTCAATCCATATGACCCGGTTGTTGCCGAGGATCAGCCGGTAATCAAGCGCTTGCAGCGCATCCCCGAAGGAATGGAACAGCATGGACGGTGCCTTGCAGACGGTTCCGGCCCCGGCGGTTACGGTAAACTTCAGGAAGCGCTGCACATTCTGGCAGATCTCTTCGAGAATGGCGAAGGTTCTGGCGGTAATGTCGCTCTCCTCCGGGCTCTGGCTGACCGAGAGCAGCACAACATCATCCCGGTGGATGAATACCTTGCCGAAGCCATGCTTCTGGCAGATCTCCTCCGCGATGTTCAGCACAGCATAGAGCTGGAGATTACGGTCGCCGGTATCCCGCAGGGACACGGGCCGCTGAGCTTGAACGGCGGTAGAATGGTCCGGGCGGATATAATCGATGCTGATCACGGAGGACTGGAAGCATTCACCGGTGAGGGGGATGCCGTACTCTGTGCTTTTCTCAGCGATCTCTGCGGAACGCAGGCGGCGGGACACCAGGGTAGAGAGGAACTGCTCGCGCAGAACGGGCAGGCTCTTGCGGTAATGCTCGCTCAGCACGAACACATTCTCCTTCTCGGCGATCTCGGTCTCGATCGTGGCGCGAACCTTCAGCAGAACATCAATCAGCTCCTGGGACGAGAAGGGCTTCAGGATATATTCATCAATCTGCAGCTTAATCGCCTTCTGGGCGTATTCGAATTCATCATAGCCGGTCAGAATGATAATCTTCGTATTCGGATGGCGGCTGCGTATCCATTCTGCAAGCTGCAGGCCATTCATAAAGGGCATCTGAATATCAGTAACGACCACATCCGGCAGCAGCCGGTCGATCGCATCCGCCGCCTCCCGCCCGTTCTCAGCCTGCTCAACGACCTCGAAGCCGTACTGCTCCCAGTCAATCTGGGCGATAATGCCTTCTCTTACATCTTCCTCGTCTTCGGCGAGTATTAATTTGTACATGCTTCATCCCTCTTCGGCATAGAATATGGAGGTTCACAGAACTATAATAGCTGATTCAAATGGCCCGATCTATGTTTAAAATAGAGAAGGCTGCGGGTCTTGGGAGACACTTTAGTGGATGATAGAGTGACAACTGTAGTGAATAGGAGCAATTTACTATATAGCGTTGCCTGATATAACGCAAGCGGAAATTATGTACATAGGTTAGAGGCATTTAAGATTAGGGACACTCAAGATTAGAACTCAAAGCTTGGTCGTCGCTGCGGTGAACATTTGGCCCTCCCGCCGCTGCCCAGTTTGGATTTCTTGATTTTAACCGCTACTCGCGGTAGAAATCCAAACGCAGCTTTTCTTACGATGCGAGCTTTCCTTCGGAAAGCTTTCAGGCGGACGCTATCGCTCCTCCAGTTCCTAATTTCCCCTCCGCTTCTTTAAGTGCTAATTTATATAAACAACAAGTGGATTTTGTATACTTAATTTTATTATTTTAACCAATTAGGCTATTTTAAGTGGATAAATTACATTTATTTCTGCGTATTTACTCATAATGCGGGGATTATGGACGATTAGATGTACTTTTTCCAACTGCTAGTTTGGACACGGGAATTTCGGGCGAAATAGATGCTCTTTTTCCACTAAATTCCGGGGGTAGCCTCGGGGAGAAGGCGGAGCGGGGAGCATTCCCGACAAGCTGCGGCGGGGTTGGCGCGCTATCTCCAAAAAAAACCATCCCGATTACGCCGGGATGGGGATGTTCGGTTACACGTATAGGATTATAGCAGGGTTTTATTGAAGCGGTAGCCTGTTGTCTTTTCAAAGCCGATATGGCGGTAAAACGCATGTGCAGGTGCACGTTCAACGCGATTGCCGCTCCGCAGGAACAGCTGGCAGCAGCCCTGATGGCGTGCCCATTCTTCCGCTGCAGCTACGAGTCTTTTGCCAAGGCCTTGTCCTCTAAGCTCCTCTGCTACGATCAGCGCGGTAATCTCCGTAATACAATCGGCATGCTTGTAGTAGGACTTCACCTGCCGTAAACCGATCATTCCCACAACTTCGTTATTGAGCTCTGCGACGAGTGTGCAGTGGAACGGATCATGCTCCATGCCTTCCATTCTCTCTTTCATCACGCTAAGCGTTGTCGGATAGCCGAATTCACGCAAAAGGGCTGTCACTCTCTCCAGATCATTCATGCCGCATTTGCGAATTTGCAGTACCTGCTCCTGAGTACTACTGTTCATCCTTGTATACCTCCACTTGTAGCTTAGACGCAGCCTGCTTGGCCGTCATCCGCGCGATTTCAATATCTTCCGCTGAACTGAGTGTTACTGCCATCCGCCGTCCCGGGCGGATCTCCGGCTTGCCGAATATCCGGACCTGCGTGCGGGGAAGGGCCAGCGCTTCTTCAATCCCGGTCACCGCAAAAGCTTGTCCGGCTCCATCAGTCTTCAGGGTGGCCGAAGCTCCCGGTGACAACAAACGTACCGCTTCCAGCGGAAATCCAAGAATGGCTCTGACATGCAGAGCAAATTCCGACAAATCCTGCGTAATCATTGTAACCATACCTGTGTCATGCGGCCGGGGGGACACTTCACTGAACAGAACCCCATCCGCGGTGAGGAATAATTCTACTCCAAAAATTCCATAACCGCCAAGCTGATCGGTAACCTTCCGGGCGATGGCCTCAGCCTCTTCCAGCTGCGCCCCGCTCATCTGATGCGGTTGCCAGGACTCTACATAATCGCCATCCTGCTGAATGTGGCCGATCGGCGGACAGAATACGGTTCCGCTAACCGAGCGGACGGTAAGCAGTGTGATCTCGCTCTCAAACGTAACAAAAGCCTCTACGATGACGCGTGTTCCCTTCGCACGAGCGCCTTCGAGCGCCGTATTCCAGCAGCCTTCCGCATCCTCAGGTGTTCTGCACACGCTCTGGCCTTTGCCGGAAGAGCTCATGATCGGCTTAATGACACAGGGCGTTCCCAGCTCCGATACTGCCTTGCGTAGTTCGTCCAGACTGTCAGCGAATCGGTAGGCTGCTGTAGGTAGGCCCAGCTCTTCTGCCGCCAGACGGCGGATGCCTTCGCGGTCCATGGTCAGCCGTGCAGCACGGGCAGTAGGAACAACCAGGAATCCTTCTTCCTCCAGCTCCACCAGCGCTCCGGTAGCAATGGCTTCAATCTCCGGTACAATCAAATCGGGCTTCTCTGCACGGATAAGCTGCTTCAGTGCCTCTGCATCCAGCATGTCCAGTACATAAGAGCGGTGGGCGACGCCCATCGCGGGTGCCGCTTCATAACGATCCACAGCTACGGTCTCTACGCCAAGGCGCTGAGCTTCGATAATGACTTCCTTACCCAGTTCACCGCTGCCGAGCAGCAGCAGCTTTTTACTCCGGGCTGATAAAGGAGCTCCCCACATTGTCGACTCCAACCTCTTTTCGCAAATTTGTCTGCTGACTTCTCTGTTTCTGTAAAATGTCGCAGTTTGATTGTAAATTTTCAGTCTTCTTTATTTTCATCCATCATCCACCAGATTGCAAGCATTCTTCGACATTTTCCTACAAACTTCACAGATGGCTGTTCAACAGACTTGTGAAAACGGTTTTACTGTCCCTTTTAGGGGCGGCACCATTTCATTGAGAAATACAAGGATATGTTATCAAGTGCATGGAACAAATTCATCCTAACGGATGAATGGGATTACCTGCGCTCCGGCAAAATGTATGCTGTTTTTCACATACATTTGAGCCATGCGCCTGCATGGTAGCACAATGTATGCTGTTTTTCACTTACATTTGGGCCATGCGCCTGCGTGAGAGCACAATGTATGCTGTTTTTCACATACATTCGGGCCACGCGCCTGCGTGAGAGCACAATGTATGCTGTTTTTCACATACATTCGGGCCACGCGCCTGCTTAAGAGCACAATGTATGCTGTTTTTCACATACATTCCGCCTTTAGGTGAAGTCAGATACACTGCTGCTCCTCACGGCGAGTCTTCAGACACATTCAGCCACAAAGTCACTCTATGCATCATTCAAAAACTCCCAACCACAAATTTACGCACACCTTGGCCACAACAGGAGGAAACTATAGTTCTTATACAACGACGAAAGCCTGCTCCTGAAGCCGTAATTCTTCGGCGATCCGGCCCCAATGCTGCGCACCATCACCCCCTTTCAGCAGCGCCGACATGGCTGCCTCCTGTTCGGACAGGCCTTCACGCAGCTGATCTGCAGCCTGGGATAAGGCGGCTGCTGCTGCATCGGTATAGAATGTCAACAGAGAGTCCTCCTGTCCTTGCGCCGCCGCAGCCACCGCTTCTTTGAACCACGGCTCGGCAGCCGCGCGGATCTCTGCCCGGCCCGGTCCCTCGAAGAAGTGGCGCGGAGATTTGAAGCGGCTCCACAGTCCGGCCCAGTCCAGCGGAGCCAGTACGCAGTCCAGCTTCGCCGGTGCCGGCCAGCGCTCATCCGGATTCTCCAGCAGCTGAAGCTCCTGATCCGGAATGGACAGCTCTGCTGCAGCCGCTGTAGCCGCCTGGGTCACGAATCTGCGCCCTGCCGACTCCAGCCGCAGGGTCGTTGCCCACAGCTCCTGCTCCAGTTCACGCAGAATACTGCGCTCCAGCTCCCGCCCGCAGGCGATGAAGATGTCCTTCAGGTTCCCTCCGTCTTCCCGGAGAATGGAGGGATGGAAGGACTCCTGAAAGGAACGCCCGAAGGAAAAGGCAATCCGCTGCCGGACATGATAGAGCAGCTCCGCACCTTCTCGGCGCAGGTCCCGGAGCGGGCGGTCTTCCTTAGCAAGTGCGGCCAGCCGCAGATTCGCCGCTTCCCGGCGCTGGCGGAACTGCTTCATTCCTTCCTCCTGCTGGTCTGCCTCCATCAGCGCAAGGCGTTGCCATTCTTCCGCGCGCCCACGCACCGAGCTTAGGCTGTCCCTGGCTGCTGCCAGGGACAGTCCCGGCAGTTCATCACCGGCGAACGCGGAGAGTGCGGCTTCAAAGCTGCCGAATCCCGAGGCCTCGTAGGCTTCCGCCGCTCCGCTTGACTTACCCTCCAGCGCAAGCAGGCTGGACACGCTGTAGATCCGCGGCGAGGTCAAGCCTCCGGCCCGCAGATTTTGCACCACATGCTGCTTCACCTCTTCAAGCTCCGCCTCGTCCGCTGCGAGGTCTGCGGCGTTGATGATGAAGAACATCTTGTCGAGCGCGAAGCTGTCTTTGATTCTACCCAGCTGGGCAAGCAGGCTGCGGTCAGCCTTGGAAAAGGCGTGGTTATAATAAGTCACGAAGCAGATGGCATCGGCGTTCTTCATGTAGCCGAAAGTTACACCAGTGTGCCGGGCATGTAAGGAATCCGCACCCGGCGTGTCCACCAGTACAATACCGCTCCGTGTCAGCGGACTGTCATAATACAGATCCGTGCTCTGCACGAAGCAGGCGCGCTTCTCGTCTGCGACCAGGCTGCGGTATTCCGCCAGACTGACCGTCCGCTCTGTTCCGAGCAGCGGACGGGACTCCTCCCATCCGGCGGCAGCTGCCCGCAGGAAGCCGGCATGCGGCAGCGCGGAAGGATGGAGCCCGCCGGTCTGCAGCCGGGCCACGGCTGCGGTCCACGAGTCGTGCTGCGGCGTCGGCAGTTGCAGCACGCTGAAGGAATGGAGGATGTCCTCCCAGACCTCCTCCGCCCGCTTCATGGTGATGGCCGCCGTCCCGTGGGCGAAGCCGCCCTCCGGCGCCAGAATCCGCCCGACGGCAGCCGTTGCCGGATGCGGTGACACGGGCAGCACCTCTTCGCCCAGCAGGGCGTTGGCGAAGGAGGATTTGCCGGCGCTGAACGCTCCGAACAGCGCCATCGTGAAGCGGCCGCCGGCGAGATCCTCCGCCCGCGCCGCCAGGCTGCGCGCAGCCGAGGCCATGGCCGGCTCGCTCCGCAGCACCTCGGCCGCCGCGTGCA